>JAFVUZ010000077.1 GCA_017502435.1 Lentisphaeria bacterium | reverse complement strand
TTATTGATGGAGCACTTTACTCTTCAATCGTCGCTCAACCTGTAATAACGGAAAAAGCAGGTTCTTATTCCTACAAGGCCTCGGCAAATGCCAAGGGAACTGTTGAAATCATCAACAACCGGGCAAATGCTGATTTTGAAAAATTTGCCACCGTTTCCGTTACCAGATCCACTGTCAACAAAGTTTCAGGCGGTAAATCTTCAAGCACTCAGACTGTTAAAAATACGGTCAAAAATACACTTGAAACCATTACTACAAGCACTAAAACTTCAGATTCAGCCTCCGGCAAGTTTACCGCAATCAATAAAGAATCTGTCATTGGTTCAGTTTTGAATTATGCAACCGTCAAACTGGAACAGAATGCTCGCGTTGAACTTATCAAAAATGATTTGAGTTCATTCACTGAAAGCAAAAAAGTTGTTGACGGCGAACTTATCGAACATTCGACCACCCGCAAAATTGCTCCTTCCGGCACAGTTACACTTGCAAGCGGAGCTTCAGCAGGTTCGATTTACGGCTTCAAAACGGTCAAACTTGACAATGCTTCAGCAAATGAAGTGATTTTTGGTGATGCTTACAGCGAAAAATACACTCTCAAGAATGAAAAAGAAACAACCACCCGCACCAATACCCGCAATGGTTCAGTGACGGCAACATCTTCAACTGTCGGCGATATTACAGGCTATACAACGATCAAACTTACCGATTCAAAAGCCGGAGATATTTATCAGACTGATATTTCAAAAATCGTTGACAATGAAGATATTACACGCAAACTTGCAGGTGCTGTAACGCTTAAAATCAGCAAAGTTGGCGATATTACCAACTTTACTTCTGCTGCATTTACAGACAGTTCTGCAGGAATAGTTTCAAATGTTCAGAAAGTTACGATCTCCAAAGGTTTCAATACCATTGCAGGTTTCGTCGGCACTGAAGGCAATGATACTTTGACCATTAACAAAAATGCGGTTCTGACCCTCGGCGGTGCATCATTCGGCGATGCAAAAGATAAATTTGTCAATAACGGAACTTTGATTTTGAGTGCTGTAATTGACCTTGAGTCATTGCCGCTGTCCGGCAAAGGCGAAATCGCCGCCGCATCTGACGTCTGGGCAGCAATGGAAGATGAAGATATTTTGAACCTCGGAAAAACCGCAGAAGGTTTCCGCAGTTCAACTTATGAATCTGCTGATGATACAGAAAAGAAAGCCGTAAAATGGGACCTTAAATCTGATTATACCGGCTGGCTTTCAGGAGATAGCGACTGCATTGATACAGAAGACTTTATTAAATTCAAGACCGGCAATAGCCGTCAGACACTTGAAATCAGCGGTTTTGCAGCAGGCGATACTTTCAAACTCAACGACAAAACTTATACTTTTGATGAAAACGGCAGTTTCAGTATCATGCTTTACCGCAGTACCAATTATGTTCTGGAATTTGAAATTGACAAAGGTGACGATTCAATGAGTTACACTCTGGCTGTCGGGTAACGGTATTTTTGAACTTCTGAATTTACAGGATTGGATATTCAGACTTGTAATTCAGAAGTTTTCTTCTCTGGCATATTCAACATTTATGCGTTTGTCTTTGCCTTTTTTCTCTTTGAAGCGGCGGATTATCAATTCGGCATCGGTTTCGGAGGCTTCGACGTAAGTGAAGCGGTCATAGCAATCGACTTTGCCGATATAATAGCCTTTTATTTTTGTGCGGTTGTAAATAAGATCAAGAATTTTTTTGGCACCGAAGCCGTCATCTTTGCCGCAGTTGAAGAATAAACGGACATAATTTTTTGATTTTTTTTCGGGGCGTCCGGCTTTTTTCTTTGATTTTTCGTCATCCAGCTGGCGGTAACTTTCGATTTGAAGTTCATTTTTGCAGAAATTGCGGAGCATGGAAGCAATGAGCAGGTCGGGAGCAAATTCATCCAGCATCTGTTCCGCAAAGTGCATATAGCATTTGTGATGATTTTTTTCAGAAATACTTCTGATATTTTCCTGCAGAGATTCAAAACGTTTGGCGACAATTTCCTGCGGAGACGGCAATTTTTCCTTTTTTATATCGACATTTACATCACGTTTGATATGGTTCATGCGGCGGACTTCGCCTGGCGTTACAAAGGTTACAGCCTTGCCGTTTTTGCCTGCACGTCCGGTGCGTCCTATGCGGTGGACATAAATCTCTGAATTTTCCGGAATGGAATAGTTTATAACGTGAGTCAAGGTGTTTATATCAATACCTCTTGCCGCAACGTCAGTGGCAATAAGCAGTTTGAATTTGCGGGTTTTGAAGCCTTCGATGGTTTTGATACGTTGGGATTGACTTATGTCGCCGTGCAGAGCCTCTGCTTTGATATTGCGGGTGCGGAGTTTCTCGTAAAGTTCATCCGCATCATCGCGGGTGCGGCAGAAAATGATACCGTACATATCAGGCTCATAATCAAGCAGCCGCAAAAGAGCATCAAGTTTTTCCGCCCGTTTGACTTCATAGAAAATCTGTTCGGTCAAAGCGGAGTTTGTCGCTTCTGTTTTAACATTTACAAGTTCATATTCCCGCATGAAAGTTTCTGCTATACGGAGAATTTCATCCGGCATCGTGGCGGAAAAAAGAAGCATTCTTTTGTCCTGCGGCGCTGCACGCAGAATAAGTTCAATATCTTCCACAAAACCCATATTCAGCATTTCATCCGCTTCGTCGAGAACGGCAAAAGTTATTTCAGAAATATCCAGAGCCCCGCGTTCCATAAGGTCGATTACTCTGCCCGGAGTTCCGACAATAATATCGCACGGCTTTTTGAGTTTCCGGAGTTGAATATCAATATCCTGTCCCCCGTAAACAGCCAGAGTTGTTGTACCTGCATTGCAGCTGAAATCTTCAAAGTCCTTTGCCAGCTGTATTGCAAGTTCACGGGTCGGAGTCAGAACGATTGCCTGAACATTGCCGAGCTGCGGAGTGATACATTCGATGATAGGGAGTGCAAAAGCGGCGGTTTTGCCGGTTCCGGTTTGGGCTTGACCGAGTACATCTTTTTCGCCGTTGAGCAGCAGTGGGATTGCTTTTTCCTGAATAGGCGAGGGGACTTCATAACCTTTTTTTGCGATGGCATTGAGAGTTTTTTCTGTAAGCCCGAGACAACTGAAGTTTTCGAGTGCAATATTCATAAATTATCTGGAATCAAGTTTGTTCAAAAGGTGCTGTTTTGAGAATTCACAGCCGCAGTAGTTCTGACGGTAAAGGTTGTACGCTTTGGCCAGAGCGAGGGTTTCAAGATAACCGTTCTGTTTCTTGAAATTGAAAAATTCAAAATTCTCAAACATTGTGCCTTCGGTCATGAGTTGTTTTGAGTCTTTATGCGGACTGATCGAGAGCGTAGTGGTAAAAGGAATACGGCGGCGTTCAGCCTCCTGACTTGCACGGTCGAAGTTGAAGGCAAAACATCTGCCGCAGCGGCGTCCGCGTTCAGGTTCATTTTCCAGCCCCTGTACTGCGGCGAGCCAGTTTTCGTGGCAATATTCATCGACGACGAGTTCAAGACGGTAGATATTGGCAAGTTTTTCAAGTTCTTTAAGTCTTTTTTTGAATTCATCTTCTGTGTCGATATTGGAATTTGAGTAATAAAGTATCACTTCATAATCCATGTTCCGCAGTTTTTCAATGCAGAAAGAGGCACAAACTGCACAGCAGCAATGCAAAAGAATTTGATTTTTCATTATTCTCCTGTTGATTTTATGATAAAAAATGTTATATTAGCATAATTACATTATAATATAACCGTGAAAAGCAAAATGTTCAAGTTTTTTATTAAAAGATTATTGTTTTCTGTTGCGATTATTTTCGGCGTGATGCTGTTGACATTCGCTTTGTTCAATGTTGCTGCGGGTGATCCTGCTGCTGCACTGCTTGGCAAAAATGCCACTCCGGAGGAACTGGAGAATCTGCGTATCAAACTCGGAAGTGATTTGCCTGCAGTATTCGGATATTACAGAAAAAGCGAAGTTTTTTCATTGCCGCGGCTTCCTTTTGAACTCAAAAAAGATGCAGTTTTGACTTTGAAAAAGAATTTTGAAGCCAAAATGCCGCTTTTTGTAAAAATCAGCTTCAGGGGGGAAGTCAATGGACAGAGAGACGGCAAAAATATTTATCTGCCGATTTCTGACCGTGCGGAAGTTTTTACTTTGCAGGGGGATGCACTTGTAACTGATATGGAAATCCTGTACCGCCAGAGAAATCCTTTTTATTCGCAGTTCAGCAAATTTCTTACAGAAATCGTCCGTATTGACGATAAAGCACCCTATCTGCACTTTTTTGATATGGGTGAATCTCTGCTGACCAATGAAAAAGTTACCGATATTATCAAACGTTCGATTGTACCATCGCTGCTGCTGATGATACCGGTTTATCTGGGAGAACTGTTTTTCGGAATACTGCTGGCATTGGCGGCCATTGCCTGCAAGGATACATGGGTGGACAAAACCCTTTTGTTTATTTCCATTGCCGGAATGAGTATAAGTTATCTGGTGCTGATAATCTTTTTTCAATGGTTTTTCGGATTTTACTGTGATTTGTTTCCGGTTTGGGGCAGCAGTTCGGTGCGGCATTATATTCTGCCGGTGATATGCGGTATAGTTTACGGAGTGGGGGGGAATGTACGTTTTTACCGGGCATTGTTCGCCAATGAATATTACAAAGAATATATCCGGACAGCCAGAGCCAAAGGCTGCAGCAGTCCTAAAATTTATACAAAACATCTGCTGAAAAATGCGGCAATTCCGATTATTGCCCAAAGCAGTTCGACATTGCCGTTTCTTTTTACCGGAAGTCTGCTGCTTGAGAGTTTTTTCGGGATTCCGGGACTTGGTTCAGCAGGAGTGGATGCACTCAATAATTCTGATTTGCAGTTATTGAAAGCGTTGGTACTTTTCAGTGCGGTATTGTTTATATTTTTCAATTTTGCGGCTGATTTTGTGTATGCACTTGTTGATCCGAGAGTCAAAGTCGAGGAGTGATCATCTGACGCTTGCCCCGACTCGTTTGTAAAGCATTGCAGGGTCGAGTGAATGTTTGGCACGGCGTATGCCCGGATCGCCGAGGTCCTGTTCGCGGTTCATGTATGTTACATTTTGAGAATCAAGGATTTGTGCTGCTTGTTGAGTGAGAAATTGAGCAGCACCTTTGACCGAGTGATCGGCTTTTTCAAAATGGATATCTGCAACGTTTTTATTCAACAGTGACCAAATGGAGAAACCGACATCATTGCCGTTGTTGTCCGTCAGTAATATTCCGTTGAGTGACAATTCTTGTAAATGTTTGCAGGCAAAAGAGATAACTTTGTTTTCGTCAGTCAGGAAATCACATTGGTCAAGCATCGAATTGAGTTTGAGAGCAAGATTGAGGAAACGTTCTGCAGTTGTTTCTGAAAGAGTTATGATTTTGCAGTCGAAATTGGCATTGAGGAATTGTTTTATCAGGTTGCGTTTTTTGCGTAAACGGTTGCCTTCGCAATTGCTAAGTCTTTTATTATCATACAGATAATCGAAGTTGTCCTCGGTTTCGTCAATGGTGAAATATTTTTCAAAGTCCGGATTGGAAACAGTATATTCTGATGGAATATCATAAATGAAATTTTCCGTCATGCCGCTGCGGTAGAAAAGTGTGCTTAATTCTGCAAGTTCTGCAGGAGAAATCGCCGCTCCACGCGGAAAATAGATCATTTTTTCGACCGGGGAATAGAGGATCAGACGTCCGGCAGTGTCAAATGCATATTGAGTTCCGTATGCTTCGTGCCACATGGCAAGATTGGTGAAACTCATTTCACAGCTGACCTCATTGAGATTGCGGAGAAAAGGTTCGAGTAAATCTTTGTCATTGAGAGTGATATTTTGCAATGTATTCAAATCAAACATGATAAATTCCGTTTCAGTTTTGCGGAAATTTACACGATTTTGCGGCAAATGCAATTGATTTTTGAAAAAAATATATGATTTTTCATGAAAAAATGCAAAAAATCAATTTCCGGACTTGAAATTTTGAAAAAATGTGGCAAATTAAGTAAATCGACTGCTATATAAATTTTTATAATTTAAAAACATAATGGGAAAGTCTGTAACCGGAGACCGCCCCGCAAAAAACAAAAGGTAAAGAAATGGCTCATTTGAAAACCGCAATCAAAAGATTGCAAACCAGCAAAAAAGCGAATCTTCGCAACCGTGCCCGCACCAGCGAGCTCAAAACTTTTGAAAAGAAATTCCGTGCAGCTGTCGCTGAAGGCAACAAAGAAACTGCTGCTGAATTCCTCAAAATCACCCGCAGCAAACTTGACAAAGCTGCTAAAGTCGGTACTCTTCATCCCAACAAAGTTTCCAACAAGAAATCCCAGTTGGACAAATTGATGAATACCATGGCTTAATAATTCATCTTTGAAGTTTCAGCCGGCATAAAGTTGTTTATGCCGGCTTTTTTTTCCTATGATAGCCAAAGTTATTACAGATTTATCACTGGATAAGGTGTTTGATTATCAGATACCCGCTGAAATCGCCGCTCAAATCCGTCCCGGTGTCAGGGTGAAAGTTCCCTTCGGCAATTCTTACCGTCTGGGATTTGTGCTGGAACTTGCGGAGAAATCTGAATATCCGACACTAAAATCTTTGCAGCTTGCTGATGATGACAATGTGTGCATTCCGGAAAATCTGTTGAAACTCGGCGAATGGATCAAGGATTATTACTGTTCCAGCCAGGAACAGGCAGTCAGAACTCTGCTGCCGGGGGCAGTGCGTTCAGGCAGGATACATTCAAAAAAAGTCAAAGTTTACTCTGTTGCTGACAGTGCAGTATGTCAGGAATTTATCGAAAAAAATGAGTCAAAGAAAAGTTTTGCAAAACGTATTTGCTGTCTCCGCTATATTTCTCAAAATCCCGAATGTACCGCCGATGAAATCATTGAAAACTGCTCCGTTACCAATGCAGTTTTGAAAACTCTGATGGACGCACAACTTTTGACTGCAGAAGAAAAAATCGTCAGGTCAAATCTCTTTGAAGGCCGTGAAGCGGTCAGAAGTGAGGCTCTGACTCCCAATAAAGATCAGCAGAAAGCCATTGAGCTTGTTGAAAAACTGCTTGACTCCCCGGAGGGAAAAAAACGGACTGTCCTGCTTTGGGGAGTGACCAACAGCGGCAAAACTGAAGTCTATCTCCAAACCATCGCCAAAGCATTGGAGCGTGGGCTTGATTCAATAGTTCTGGTTCCTGAGATATCTTTGACGCCGCAAACTGTCCGCCGTTTCCGTTCCCGTTTCGGTAATGATATAAGTGTGCTGCACAGTCAGCTGAGTGACCGGGAACGTTTCGACGAGTGGATGCGTATCCGGCATGGAGAAGTCAAAATCGTTGTCGGTGCAAGATCTGCATTGTTTGCTCCGTTTCAGAAAATCGGATTGATAATTGTTGATGAAGAACATGAATCAAGTTATAAACAGTCTGAAGCTCCGCGTTATCACGCCAGAGATGTGGCTGTTATGCGTGGATTTATGGAAAATGCAGTCGTCATCCTCGGGTCGGCAACTCCGTCGGCAGAGTCTTTCTATAATGCAAAGAACGGTAAATATCATCTTGTTCCCATGCGTTCAAAGGTCGATGACAAGCAGAAACCATTTATAAAAATTGTCGATCAGAGGCTGGCGACACTTGATACTGAGGGCAAAAAGACATTTTTTTCACCGCTTCTTGTTTCGGCGGTCAATGACCGTTTGAACCGCGGCGAGCAGGTGATACTGTTTCTCAACCGCCGGGGATATGCCAGAGTCATGACCTGTGAATTGTGCGGCTATGAGGCACGCTGTCCGCATTGTGCCGTAAGTTATACATACAGCAAAAGAAATGAAACTTTGAGTTGTCATTTGTGCGGTGAAGTTATTCATGCACCTGAAGTATGTCCCAGTTGTCAGTCTCCGGAGATACGTTTCATGGGAGTCGGCACGGAAAAAATTGAGAGTGCCGCAATAAATACTTTCAAAAATGCACGCATCGGCAGAATGGACAGTGATACTATGAAAAATGCCGAGGCGTATGAAAAAATGCTCAATTCTTTCAAACGCGGCGACATTGATATTCTTATAGGAACACAGATGATAGCCAAAGGTTTGCATTTTCCGAATGTAACTCTGGTTGGAATTATTCATGCCGATCACGGTTTGATGATGCCTGATTTCAGGGCTCCTGAAAGAACTTTTCAGCTGATAACCCAGGTTGCTGGACGTGCGGGCAGGGGAGAAGTCAGAGGGGAAGTAATGCTTCAGACTTACAATCCGGATAATGAAACCATCCGTTACGCGGCGGAAGATGATTATGAAAGTTTTTATGAATTTGATATGTCGGTGAGAGAGATGCTCAAATATCCTCCGTTCGGTCATTTGATGACGGTTCATTTCAAGAGTGAAAATGAATCTCACTGCCTTCAATATGCGGAATATTTCAAGTCGGAACTTATGGAATATATTCACAGTGAAGTTCAAATTTCAGGTCCTGCTCCCGCCCCCATTGAACGTATTAAGGGCAAATTCCGCTATATGCTGATAATCAGAGGGGAGAAATTGAAGGTGATCCGTGAAAAAATACGCTTTTTGCTCTTCAAACGTCCGATTCCTAAAGATGTTGAGGCTTATGCAGATATAGATGCTCAATCAATGTTGTAGAGGTGAAATTATGAATGAAAATATAAATCCTGAAAGTATTCAGCAGACCGGTATCATTATAAGTTTGAGCCGCGAAATCGAAACTTTGATGACCCGCCTCGGTGCAACTGCGGCGGGACTGCATGACAAAACAGACTTTCTGGCTCCGAAACTTACTCCTGAATGTATCAAATTGCTTCATTATATTGCCGCAGTACGCAACCGGAACGCTCATGAAACGACTTCAATGACACAGGATGAAATGGAACTTTTTGTCCAGTCATGTGAAAGTATTGTCAAAGAACTTGAATCTCTTCTGCCGCATGAGGAACAGAAAAATGTTCTGTTTCCGGTTAAAGATGAGGTTCTGCAAAAGTCTGAATCTGAATCTTTTGACCGTGATTTCATACGGCAGCTGAATCAGGTCTGGCGGGTATTGGCATGGATACCTTTTGTGCATATATTGTATTTGGCGGGCGGAGTTTTGAAAACGTTGAAAAATTCGGCAATTTTTATTTTGCTGACATTGTTTTATTTTGCCGGAATTATTCTGATTGGAACCGGCTTGAAAGACGGAAACAATTTTTTCTGGATCAGCGGAGTGCTGATTTTTGCAATGGTGTGGATATATACGCTGGTTATGAGAATGCAGGAAAAAGAGAATAAACTGCACCGTAATTTCTGTATAATTCCCGGCTTGAATCTGGTATATTTATGTTATATGATACGGCAGAAAACGGTTTTGCTGCATTTTTTTATTTACCTGTTATTGATCGGGTTTTATACTGCAGGATTGATTTTTCTGTATAAATCAAACGGCGGAACATTTGCACTTGTCCTGCTTGGAATATCCTATATCGGCGGTATGATAGATTCGGTTTTTGCAGGATGGAAAAAATAGAAATATTTTTTTGGTATCGTTGACAAAATTTTTGTTTGAATAATTTTCCTTTTTGGTCTCCTTGATAAAAAATATTATTTGCTGTATATTTTGTTGAAGTTACAAAATAGGAGCAATTTATGAGCAAAATCCGGACAATAACAGATAATTTGCGGGAGATGATCGTGGCAAAGAAATTTGCTGACGGTAAACTTCCTGCAGAAAGAGAACTTGCTGTAATTTTCAACTGCTGCCGCAAAACTGTCCGTTCCGCACTTGCCAACTTATCTGAAGAGGGCTGGATCGACCGCTGCCGCAAAAAAGGAACTACTGTAAGAGAGAATAAATCTGTCAGTCAGAAAGGTGTTGCCGGACTGGTCATGCTGACCAAGGGGCATTTTTATGAAGATATTTATCATGAATTGCAGAAAGGCTTTTCAGATAATGGTTATTCAGTACAGACCGTCAGTACCAATCCGATTGTTGAAAATCTTTATGCTTTTCCCATTCAGAAGCAGGAGGCTTTGCAGAAAGCTGTTTATCATATGCTGGAGTCGAAACCGGAAATTTTTGTTGTCAATGCTTATATGAGCTGCAGGATACCGTATTTTAAAACATTGTGTCAGCAAAATACAATTCTTGTCGGCAACAGTGTATTCAGTGACGGACTCGGAGTTCCGACAGTATTTTTTGATTATGAACAGGCGGGATATATCGGCGGCAGATATTTGCTGGAACAGGGGTGTAAAAGACCGGTTTATTTTCCGCATTTTATATCGTATGAAGTGCGTTTGAATTCTGAATTGTATAATTATCACAGAGAAAAAATGCTTATTGACGGTTTCCGCCGGGCCATGATTGAAGGCGGAGTGGACCCTGAAACTTCCGTCATCAGCAGTTTTGCACCGTCGCCGAAAGAGCATAAAAAAATCATTGCGGCAATTTCATGTTTGAATAAATCCATGCCGGATGGTATTTTATCTTCTGACATGAATATTATGTATTTTATGGAAAAACTTACTGAAAATTATGGGCGTATTCCGGAAAATATGGTTTTTGCAGGAGTGTACAATACGCCGTGGAGTTATCGTAATGAATTTCAGCCATTCACTTCAATAGATTTTAATGTATCTGAAATTGCGAAGTCGGTTTTGAAAATGGCAGAATTACCGTTTGAAGAACGAAAAAATATTTACATATCACCTGAACTTGTAATCAGAGAAAGGAAAATATTATGAAAAACAAATTTACCTTGATTGAACTTTTAGTAGTAATCGCAATCATTGCAATTCTTGCGGGGATGCTGCTCCCGGCATTGAATAATGCACGTGAGCGCAGCAGAAGCACTGTTTGTATGTCAAACATGAAAAGTATCTCTTCAGCAACAAATTTTTACATTCAGGATAATGATGATTATGTCCCGAGCAGCCGTGCTTACGGGGCAAACTACACTGCTGTCAAACCGCAGACTTTGATGCTCGATTATATCGGTTACGGAGTTTGGGAGTGTCCGTCAAGACCGTTTGAAATGCTGTGGCAGCCGACTTACAAGGGCAAAACTTACAAGCATATGACTATCGGCTGGGAAGTTGCAATGGGCCGCAAAATAAACGACTCCAAGGATTTCGGTATCAAAAAGATAACGATGTTTATCCAGCCTTCGGCAGTTATGTATGCCTCTGATATGAAAGATGTAGATAATGATTCAATGAAGAAAATAGGTTATGCACATTTTCAGGACGGTTACGGATATCTGATGGACGACCGCCACTCAAAAGGTTTCAATATGTCATTCCTTGATGGTTCAGCACACTATTTCAAATATCCCAACAAGGGTAAATCTTGCAAGGAATTGTCAAATCATTATTCAAGTTATCCGCCTTCAAAATGGTGCGGCCTCGGTTATAAAAATTAAAAAGATAAGGAGATAAAATTATGAAAAAAATACTGAATATTTTTATTCTGCTTGCTGCGTTTTCATTATTCGGAGCGGAATACAAGTTTGCAGAAAACGGAAAAACTCAATACATTATTGCCATGCCTGACAATCCTGCAGGTTTTGACAGGCAGGCGGTAAATGACCTGAAATATTACCTCGGAAAGATGTCAGGAGCGGATTTCAAGATTGTTCCTGAATCGAAGGTCGGAACTGCGAAAAATGTTATCTATGTCGGTCAGACTGCTTTTGCCCGCAAAGCGAAAGTTGATTTTGCAAAATTGACTGCTGAAGAGTGGGTAATTAAAAATGCCGATAAAAATCTTATTCTTTCCGGCGGCAAACCGATCGGCAGTTTTTATGCCGTCTGGCAATTGCTCAATCGCTTCGGTTGTTACTCTCTGACTCACGATCAGGATGCAGTCCCTGAACTTAAAAACCTTAAAATAAATATTGCTGATGAGCAGAAAAAACCCGCTTTTGACGGACGTATGGTCTGGGACGGCTACGGCGGAAGTATGTTGAAAAACAAACCGCACAAAGCATTTGTGAAAAATTATCTGCTGTGGAAACTCCGCAACGGTATCAACGGCAATCAGTACAGGGTAGATAAAATATGGAATTACAGTTCATTTAATATTGCTCATCAGCCGCAGTTCCATTCATTGAGTTTGTATGTCAATCCCAAATTGTTCAAGACGCATCCTGAATATTTTACCATGAATGAGGAGGGCAAACGGGTCAAGCCGCTCGGCTTCAGCAAGCGCGGAAGTCTCTGTATGTCCAACCGCAAAGTCGCAGAACACGCACTGGATTCACTTCGCAAAATGATCAAAAAACATCGTGCCGCATTGCCGAAAGAAGAGTGGCCAGTTGTTTATGATATTTCCACTCTTGATGCAACACCTTATATCTGCAAATGTCCTGAATGTCTTGCCATCAGTAAAAAAGACGGTTCGGAGACAGGATTGCTGTTCTATTTTATAAATTACATTGCAGAAAATATAAAGAAGGAATATCCTGAAATCTTCATCCGCACATTCGGTTATAAGGTCTCTGAACTGCCGCCGACTATCATGAAGCCTGCGGATAATGTCATAGTCCAGCTGGCGGACAGATTTACTATCAGCGACCCGTACCGTCCGCTCTCCGATCCGATAAATGCCGACCGCGTACCGTATTTCAAACGCTGGCGCGCAAGTGCGAAAAATCTCAGTGTCTGGGATTACGGCAATCTCGGAGGTGCTTATTACAAGCCGCCGCGTCCGGATACTATTTTCAATGCTCTTCAGAGTGACATCAGATTTTTCCGTGATTTGAAAATAAAAGATATGTTTCTGGAATGTTCGCAGTCTATGTATGCTCCGCAGAGTTTTATTTATCTGACCTATTTTACTTGCGCACAGCTGATGATAAATCCTGATGCTGATGTCGAGAAACTTGTCAGGATTTACTGCAAATATTACTACGGCCCTGCGGAAAAAGAGATGTATCAGCTTTTCAATGAGATCCGCAACGGTTTGAAGAAGCAGAAAAACCGTCAGACTACTCAAACTGTCGCTCACTGGCAGTATCTGACTCCTGAATATATGAGCAATGCATATATCAGATTGAAAAAACTTTCCGATTCTCTGCCCAAAAACAGTATCTATCGCAAACGTGTTGACGCTGAACGTATCAATTTTATCTGGTATTCTCTGGCACAGAGAGAGTTCTATCGTAAGGCTTTTGCCGCAAAGAAGATCAATATTGATGATCTCGTCGATGAATGCCGCTCTCTGGCAAAAGAATATATCAGCAGATTGCCGTTTGCAGACCGCAAAAAATATGTAAGCAATTTTGAAAGAGATTTTAAGACTGCAGCTCTCAATCTGCCTAAACCCGAAAAGTTCAAAAATGTTCCCAATGAACGTTTTGCAATGATCTCTTATCTGGATTTCCGCGGTCAGCCGGGACTTCAAGCCAAAGTTGTTGATGACCCCGATTCAATTATCGGCAAGGCTCTTAAATCCGCTCACAAGGATCCCGCCCGCCACGGCGTTGATAAGAAAATGCCCAATCCCCGTTACCGTACCACAACTTTTCGCTGGGGCAATCATAGAACCAGTAAACGCGTTTCTCTCCGGTTGAAAAAAATCTATACCGACGAAAAATATCACTGGTACCGTTTCCCGGGTAAACTTGAACTTGATCCTATTACCTTTTTCTGGGGGCACGGCTGGGCGATCCAGGCGCAGACCACACGTCTTTACGTCCTGACCGACGGTTCCGCAGAAGACAATACATGGGATGAAGTATGGGTATCGCTTAAGTTTACCGGACCTGCTTATGTTCCCGGTTCAACCAAAGAAAATGCCATCTATGTAGATATGGGTGTATTGGTCAAATACCCTGAAGAAAAAAGAAAAAAATGAAAATCATCACTCTTGGAACAGGAGCGGGAACCCCGTCAAAAACCCGCAGCAATTCTTTGAATGTTCTGTCAACTCCCAATGGAGAATATATCATTGATGCCGGAGCTCCGGTGACGGTATCTTTGATACGCAATGATATTGATTTGAACAATGTGCGTGCAGTTTTTGTTTCGCATATGCACGAGGATCATTTCGGCGGTCTTTCAAGTTTTCTGAAGGACCGTATGAAGAGCAGTCTGCGTAATAATCCGGCATGGAAAATCATTCCTGAAATATGGCTGCCTGATGCAGATGGTATTGAGGCTTTTGAAAAACTTCTGGCGGTGCAGTACCGCGGACAGAATACAGATATGGTAAAATTCCGTCTTGTTTCAGAAGGCTTGTTTTATGATGACGGATATTTGAAGGTTTCCGCAGTGCGGACCCGTCATATCCCGTGGCAGGATGGATTTCTGCCGACATACAGTCTGATTTTTGAGGCTGAGGGCAAAAAATTTGTTTACACCGGTGATTTGGCATTGGATTGTTCCGACTTTCCGGTTGATGCTGCAAAAGATGCTGATGTATGCATGACGGAATTGACGCATTATGATTTTTTGAAAGAGATAAAATATTTCAAAGCGATTTCACCCGGCAAGTTGATTTTCACGCATATTGCGGAATCTTTAGCAAAGAAACTGCCTGAATTTCAGCAGCAGATTGATTATTCGGCGGTTATTGCCAATGACGGCGATGAATTCGAATTGTGAAATATAAATAAATTCAATAAAAATTGATGATTTTATTTGCATTTGACAAATTTGTTGTTATATTATTATAAAGGGCTTTTTATGGGAAAAAGCCGGAACAAAGGATTTTTTTGTATGTAAAGTGTACCACACATTGCGGTATTTTTAAGGAGATAGAAAAAAGTGGGTGTGATTTTTCGCAGTTGCCCCGCTTTTTTTGTTGTGGTCGGTTTTGCATCTCAAAATAACAATTAAAGACAAAACAAAAGGAGAAAAAATGAACAACGAATTATTGTCAATGCTCGATTATATTGAAAGAGACCGTGGTATCAGCCGTGATTCCATGCTCAAAGCTCTTGAAAAAGCAATCCTGTCAGCTTCCAGAAAATCTATTCATCCTGCAAACTCTCTGAGCGTTAAAATCGATCCCCGCTCTGGAAATATTCAGGCATGGGCCGAACTTGAAGTCGTCGAAAGCAATCCCAATAATGACCAGATCACTCTGGAACAGGCTGCTGAAAAATTCCCCGAAGTCAAAATCGGTGAAAAAATCAACTGGGAAGTTACCCCCAAAGATTTCGGACGTATTGCCGCGCAGAATGCCAAACAGGCAATCGCTCAGGAACTCCGCCGTGCAGAGAAAGAAACTGTTCTGGCTCAGTTCAAAGATCGTGTCGGTCAGATACTTACCGGTACTGTCCGCCGCGTTGAAAACAATAATGTCATCATCGACTTTCAGAAAGCCGAAGGCATTATGTCATCCAAAGAACGTATCCACGGCGAACAGTATGTCGCAGGCGACCTTATCAATGTGATTCTGACCAAAATCGATACTGAAACTTCCGGTCCGAGCCTGATAGTTTCACGCTCAAATCCCAACTTCGTCGTCAAACTTTTTGAACGCGAAGTTTCTGAAATCCATGACGGAATCGTTGAAATCAAAGGTATTGCCCGTGAACCCGGAAACCGTACAAAAATTTCCGTAAAAAGCAACGATCCCAGAGTCGATCCCGTCGGCTCCTGCGTCGGTGTCCGCGGAACCCGTGTCAAAAATATCACCAATGAACTCGGTGCAGAACGCATTGACATTATCCCTTACGATGAAAATATTGCCAAATATGCCGTCAATGCTCTGCAGCCGGCCAAAGTTCAGAGCGTTGATGTCCGTGAGGAAACTCGCGAAATAATCGTTCATGTCAACGAGGAACAGTCTAAAATCGCTTTCGGCAAAAAAGCCCAGAACGTCAGACTCTGTTCCAAACTTATCGGCTGGAGTGTCAATATTCAGACCGAAAATCCGCTTTAAGAAAAAATCGTTGAAGCTGCCAATAAACTCGCTTTTGAAATAGGCGTCAGCGTCGGCACCGCCAACCGTCTTGTCCGTGCAGGTTTTGTTACTGCAGACGGAATCAGAGCCGCAGGTTTGGAGCAGCTGCTTGAAATTGAAAAGATCAACGTCAAGGAAGTAACTGCCGCTTTTGAAAAACTTATGCAGAACTAATGGTATTTATTTCGTATTATTTCAGATCGCAGCTTGTTTAAGAGAGGAATCAGTTTGTTATTATGAAAAGTGTAAAAATAAAAGATCTGGCCCGCCGTTATGGCATTAATGAAAAAGATATGACTGCTGAATTGATAGAGCAGGGTATTGATGTCGACAAGAAAAAAGGCGAGTTCGATGCAGAAATGCTCGAACTTGTCGAAGATTATCTCAATGACCTCTACGGAGAAAAAAAGAAAATCCGTACCGGTAAAAAAGAGACCTCCAAAGAGCCCGGCAAAGAAATTTCAATGTCTTCTCCCATTATCGTCAAGGATCTGGCTGAAGCATTGGACAAAAAACCCAATGTCATCATTGCTGATTTGATGAAATTCGGTGAACTTGCAAATATCAATCAGGCAATCAGTGATACAACTGCCAAAAAACTTTGCAAAAGTTACGGATATGAACTTATTCTCGGTAAATCATCTTCAGAAGAGGAAACTCCCAAAAATCCGACTGTCACTGTGAATACTGACATCGAAGAGGATGAGGATGCTTTTGAAAAAACTGAACGTCCGCCGGTCGTAACATTCCTCGGTCACGTTGACCACGGCAAAACTTCTTTGCAGGACGCTGTCCGTCACACCAATATCGTTGCCAAAGAAGCAGGTGCCATTACTCAGCACATCGGGGCTTCAACTATTGTTTATAACAAAAAACAGATTACTTTTATTGACACTCCCGGACACGAAGCCTTTACCAGTATGCGTGCCCGCGGTGCCAATTCTACAGATATTGCAATCCTCGTCGTCTCTGCTACTGAAGGTTTCAAGGCTCAGACCATCGAGGCCATGAATCATGCTCTTGCCGCCAAAGTGCCGATCATCGTCGCCATGAACAAAATGGATTTGCCCGATGCCGACCCGCAGAAAGTTATGATCCATATGCAGCAGAATAACCTCATGTGCGAAGACTGGGGCGGCGAAGTCGGTACTGTGCCGGTTTCCGCTAAAACCGGAATGGGTTTGAACGATTTGCTTGACCGTATCCTGCTTGAAGCAGAAATCCTGGAACTCAAAGCCCGCACCAAAGGCCGTGCCAAAGGTGTTGTTCTGGAATCACAGGTCGAATACGGCCTCGGTCCCAGTGCCAGCGTGCTGGTTCAGCACGGTACTTTGAAAATGGGGGATCCCATTCTCTGCGGAACCTGCTACGGCAAAGTCAAAACTCTTTTTGACGACAAAGGCAACCGTATCAAAAGTGCTTCTCCCAGTACTCCCGTCCGTCTGATCGGTTTGAATGCCGCTCCCGAAGCCGGAGATAAATTGATTGTCTGCCGCTCCGAAAAAGAGGCACGTCAGGAGGCTGAACGCCGTATCGCTGAACTTCGCAATCAGCAGAATGCTCACAGTTCAATTACCAGTGCCGAAGACTTGTTCAGCAAACTCAACAGTTCTTCCATTGAATCTCTGGATATCATTATCAAATCCGACGTCAAAGGTTCAGGCGAAGCAATCGCCCAGTCTCTCTCCAAACTGCCGTCAGAGAAGATCAAATGCAATGTTATTGCCAACAGTGTCGGTGCAATCAGTGAAAATGACGTAATGCTTGCCTCCGCATCCAATGCAATTCTGGTCGGTTTCCACGTCAGAGTCAATCCCGGTGTCAATGAACTTGCTAAACGTCAGAATGTTGAAATCCGTCTTTACAGTATCATTTATGAATTGCTGGAAGATATTACCGATGCTCTTGCCGGTAAACTTGAACCTGAAAAACGTGAAAAATCTCTCGGCGAAGCCAAAATCCTTCAGATTTTCAACCTGTCAAAAGGAGGCAAAATCTGCGGCTGCATGGTTGAGGAAGGTTCTGTCAAAGTCGGTGCCAAAGCCCGCGTTTTCCGCCGCAATGAACTTATTTACAACGGTGAAATTGTTTCCCTCCGCCGCTTCCAGGATGATGTGAAAGAGGTCAAAGCCGGTCTTGAATGCGGTATCCGTCTGGATAACTTCGCTGATTTTGAAGAAGGCGACAAAATCGACTGCTTTGAAATCGAACTCAAAAAAGCAACACTTTGAGGTGATTTATGGGTGAAGTGGACAGACTTACCAGAGTCAATGAACTCCTGAAACGTGAACTTGCCGATGGCTTGGAAAAATCATTGCTTTTTACTTCTAACGGAGCTCTCGTTTCTGTTACTGAGGTAAAAACCTCTGTCGATTTGCGTAATGCAACCGTTTTTATCAGTATTTTTGTTCCCAAAAACGGCAGCAAAAATGAGATTTGGAACGAAATTCAGCAGAGACGTGCAGATTTGCAGAAACAAATCGGCAGAAACCTCAAGTTCAAACATACTCCCGTTCTGACTTTCAAACTTGATGAACGTATGGAAGAGGGCGACAGAGTTTTACAGCTTTTAAATGAAATGGAAGAAAATGAATAATCTCGCTGAAGTCGCAAAATATCTGCATGAAAACGACTCTTTTCTGGTCGTTTCCCATGCAAAACCGGACGGTGATGCCGCAGGTTCGGCACTCGGTCTTGCTGCTTTGCTGTTGTCAAACGGCAAAAAAGCCGGTGTGATTTTTGCTGACGATATTCCGGATAAATTCAAAAAACTTACCTCAATCCAATATTCAAGGGCAATCCCCGACTGGAGCGTTGATTGTGCTTATGCCAATTTGATCGTACTTGACTGTGCACGTGCCATACGGCTGAATGCTCCGTGGAAAGTCGGAGATTTCCCCGGAACCGTAATCAATATCGACCATCATGTCGATAATGATGTCAATGGTACATTCAATGTCGTGCAGGGCAATGCAAGTGCCTGTTCCGCCATGACCTCTGAACTTGCTTCAATTCTGGAAAAAGATTATAAGTGGCAGTTCAATCGTGAGGCGGCAACCATGTTTTATCTCGGGATTGTGACCGATACCGGTTCATTCCGTTTCTCAAATACCAATGCTGCCACTTTCCGTCAGGCGGCGTTTCTGCTGGAACATGGAGCAGACAGTGAAAAGGTGATAAATTGTGCTTATTTCTCCAAAAAAGAGAATCAGCAGAAATTTGAAGCGGATATGATTCTGAATCACGTCCGCCGTGATTTTGACGGAAAGTATGTCTGGGCATATCTTGAACAGGATATGTTTGACAGATATAATTTTGATATGAAAGACGGGGAGGGGGTAATTGAATTCCTCCGTGAAATCGACGGCGGCATTATTGCCGTGCTGATTTATCCCAAAGATGATACCTTCAAAGTTTCCCTCCGCAGCAAAGATGTCCGCTATCCTGTCGGGCCTGTTGCCCGCAGTCTCAACGGTGGAGGTCATGAAATGGCATCCGGCATTACCGCCCGGGGAATTTCAAAAGATGAACTTATTGACGCATTGAAAAACAAGATCGGAGAACTTTTGCAATCATGAGATACAGACCGGATAAACACCGTTTGCCGCCTTTTAACATGGATGGAGTGCTTTTAGTTGACAAGGCCCCCGACTGGACAAGTTTTGATGTGGTGAACTTCCTTAAAAACCGTTTCAATATTCCGAAAATCGGACACTGCGGCACTCTTGACCCTGCCGCAACCGGACTGCTGGTCATTGTCTGCGGCAAATTCACCCGCTTGAGCCAGAAACTCAGTTCGGATAACAAAGTTTATGAGACAAGACTCCTGCTCGGTGTTAAAACAGACACTGACGATATGGAGGGCGAAGTCATTGAAGAACGTCCGACTGATGCACTTGATAAATTGACGGTCGAAAAAACAATTCTCTCCTTTGTCGGTGATTCCATGCAGATCCCGCCGATGGTTTCCGCTATCAAAAAAGATGGCAAAAAACTTTATGAACTCGCCCGCAAAGGTATCGAAATTGAACGTGAACCGCGTCCGATCCATATTTCAAAAATCAATATTCACAGCATTGAATTGCCGGAGGCTCATTTTACAGTTCATTGCTCAAAAGGAACTTATATACGTTCTCTTTGCTCCGATATCGGTACTAAACTCGGCAATGTCGGAACTTTGAAAAATCTCCGCCGTCTGGAAAGCGGAAAATTTTCAATAAATGATGCAATCACTCTGGATGAACTTAAAAATATGGAGCAGAGTGCTCTGGCAGTGCATATGCGTAAATTTCTTGTTGACAAACTTGCTTCAATAATTCCGGGAGGCAATTTATGACAAAATTATTTCAAAGTGCCGAAATAGAAAGTGCAATACAGCAGTTGATGCAGGAAAAAAATGCAGTTATCACCGTTGCAAAGTTGTGCAGTTTTCTCGGCGGCAATCCCGAAGATAAAGATTTTTGCAAAAGACTTCATTTCTTTCTTGAAGGAGATGATGCATTTTATTCTTTTGATGATGAAAATTATTACCGCCGCAGTGATTTTTTCAACGGTGCAGCTTTTGTTGTCACTCCGACTGCATGGGAAGTTGAAAATGATATTCTGATTATCGGTCACCGCTTTCAGACTTTTGTAAATCCGGAGGTTTTTCCGAGTGAAGTCACCATCAAAAGCGGCAGAAAAAATATTGCCAAAAAACTTATTCAGGAAAAACTGGAAAATATTTTCCCTTATCATATGCTGATGGGGGCGGAACAGTTATCCGATTTTTTTATCGGTGAAGATGTCGAAAATGCTCACTGGAAATCCAAAGCCGGATTTAATGTCAAAATCCGTCTTAATGTACTGGATATGAAGGATTTTTATCTGGAAAAAGATATGAAATTCGGCGATGCTCTGCTTTTTACTGTGCAGGATTATGATAAAGGCAGTCTTAAAGTTGCCAAAATCGAAGCCGCTGACCGCAATCCCGATAAAATTATTGAATGGTGCAGAAATTTTGAGCTCAAAGTCGGTGAAATCGCTGACAGATTTGAAAGTTATCTTGATTTGCCGGAGCAGCTGCGTATGGCATATTTTCTGGGCGGCAAAGAGTTTTTCGGTGCAGAAAGTGCATCGCTGGATGAGTTCATTCAGGGGGCTGAAAATGTTGAAATCGTTTTTGACTCCGACCATACAATACTTGTCCGCCGCGAAGATGAACAGATTTCTGAAAATCCGGAACTGCCGGAGGGAATTTCCATTTCCAGCGGCGAAAGTTCATCTCTGAAAGCTATCCTGAAATCGCTTGGAAGTTCGCTGACTGAAACAGAAATTGATTCATATATCCTTGAAAACTGTTTTGACCGCGACAGGGATTTTGAGGCGTTTTTGAACAAAGTTTTTGATTTTGAAAAACTTGCATTTGCCGATGAGGCACAGCAAACTGTATTTTTGAATTTTCTGGAGGAACGTTTTGAACGTTTGAGTGAAAACTACAACCGTTTCAATGATGAGGAAAAAGCTCCGCTCCGCAGCCGTATCCTTGAAATCGTTACCGCCAGAAATGAATTTTTCAACTATCTGCGTTCTCTGGATATTGATGAAAAAAATATCCCGCAGGACGAGATGAAAAAAATCGCCGCCGGAGCAATGCACCTCAACTCAATTCTCCAGATGCTCAATGATGAACGTCACGATTTGACAGAGGATGATAAAGATGCAATATTTGAGGCTGTTGAATCAGCAGAAGATATTTTGAACGATTCCATGGAAACATTGGAAATGGCTTTGAAAATTTAAACTCATTATAATATAAGGAAAATATTATGGCTAAAAAATTTTTGTTGAGCGGCAACGAGGCTATCGCTATGGCAGCCAGAGATTGCCGGGTCAGTCTCGGTGTCGGTTATCCCGGTACACCGTCCTCTGAAATCCTTGATGAATTTTCCAAACTCGGCGGCAAGGCCCAGTGGGCTCCCAATGAAAAAGTCTCTCTCGAAGTTGCTATCGGAGGTTCTTTCGCACAGGGACGCTGTATGGCAACTATGAAACACGTCGGTGTCAATGTTGCTGCAGACCCGCTTTTCACTATTGCTTATTCCGGAACTCCGGGCGGATTGGTTCTTATTTCCGCTGACGATCCCGGCATGGCATCCAGTCAGAATGAACAGGATAACCGCCGTTATGCGATATCCGCAGGTGTACCTCTGCTGGAACCTTCTGACTCACAGGAAGCATACGATTTTACCATCAAAGCCTTTGAATTGAGCGAAAAATACAAAACTCTGGTGATTTTGCGTATGACCACCCGTGTCTGCCATTCCAAGAGTATCGTTATGACCAATGATAATATTGCTCCGGCTCCGGCAATTTCATATACCAAAGATGTCAAGTCTAACGTTATGATTCCTGCTTATGCACGTATTGCTCACAAGCGTATGCGTCAGCGTCTCGCAGATATTGCCGCTTTCAATGAAGCAGGCGAATTTGTCAAAGAAGAGATCAACAGCACTGAACTCGGTGTTATTGCCAGCGGTATTTCATATATGCACGTCAAAGATGCCGCTCCCGAAGCATCCGTCCTTAAAATCGGTCTCTCCTATCCTCTGCCCATTGAACGTATCCGTGCTTTTGCTGCAAAAGTCAAACGCTGTGTCGTTATCGAAGAAGGCGATCCCATCGTTACTGAAGCCTGTCTGGCTGCAGGTATCAAAGTTGAGGGCAAACATGAGATGTACCGTTTCGGCGAACTCAATGTCGGCAGAGTCCGCAGAATCCTTGCCAATGGTACAACTCCCGAAGA
>JAFVUZ010000076.1 GCA_017502435.1 Lentisphaeria bacterium | reverse complement strand
GTAAAGTCTGCCAGACGGTGTTCATCTTCGGCTTGGTAGAGTTCCCAAATTACTTCCAGACCGGCGATACTTTCTTCGGAACTGGTTTCCGGAGTTTTGCCGGTTTCCACGCAATCGAGGAAGTGCCGCATTTCCTCAACGGTGGGCTTGCCGGTGCGTTCGCCCAGATCCAGCAAAACATACTCTTTGCAGTCTTCGGGAGTACCGGGGATGTGTTCGGATATATTGCCGCGGAGCAGGAGTTTGTTTTCCTGCAATTTGAAGTCGATCAAACCTTTTTCGCAGTGTGCCTGGAAGCTGTAACCCATGCGGGTGCCTTTGGCTCCCCAGGTGCCGAAGTGATAGCCCAACGCACCGTTTTCAAACTCCAGACAGACATTGCTGGTGCCTTCACGATCCATCCACGGGGTGCAGAAATTGGTTCCGCTGTGAGTGCCGCGGACGGGTTTGCCCATCATCCATAGCATCAAATCTATGTAATGGCAGCCGTGGCTGAACAACTGTCCGCCGCCGAGCAGTTTACGGTCATGGAGCCATGCGGCATCTTCGCGGATTGTCAACTGTTCCGTCCAGATCGACAGCTGAAAACATTCGCCGTAGACTTTTTCTTTGATCAGGCGGCGCATTTCGCGCAAGATGGGGTGAAATCTCATGCAATACGCAGTCATCAATACGCGGTTGTTGCGTTTGGCGGCTTCCATCATTGCCAGACATTCAGCCTTGCTGTTAGCAAGCGGTTTTTCTGCCAGAACATGTTTACCGGCATCCAGACACGCAATGGTGCATTCAGCGTGCAAATGGTGCGGCAGGCACTGCAGAACCAGATCGCCCAGCGGCAAAGCCTCGCGGTAATCAGCAAAAACCGGCGGGTGATTTGGCAGCAAATCAGATACAGCCTGCGCTTTGGCAGTATCAATATCAACTACCGCCACAACTTCCAGACGGTCTTCAAGATTTTCAAAACGCGACACATGATTTTTAGCCATGCCGCCGCAGCCGATAAGAATAAGTTTGTGTTTCATGGTATATTCCTTTCTAAAAATTTCGGTGTTTGTTTTTAATATAAGTTGTTTTGTATTTGAAAACAAGTCTGTTTGGTGGTATATTTATGCTTAAAAGTTGAATATTTCATCTGCAAAGGCTTTAAAACTATGAAAAATGTTGGATTTTACGACTGGAAGCTGGGACCCAACAAGCCGGTTTCGTGGATAATGATCCATGTACCTGCCAACGGCGGCGGCAAGTCGCAGGATATGCACAGCGCGCTGCATCTGGGGATAATTCTTTCCGGAAAACATGTCGGGAAATACGGCAATACCGGACTGGAATTGAACAGTTCCAATATATATCTTACTTCGCCGTGGGAACCGCACTGCACCCTGCCCGGCAGCAGCGAGCGGGATATATTGCTGATAAATCTGGATGATTCGACGCTGGAAAAATTCTTTTTTATCGGCAGGGAAAAACTGGAAAAACTCTTTTTCATGCCGCCAGAGGAGCGTATGCAATGTATAAATCAGAATCCGGGAAAAACTATTTTAATAGAACACGCTCTGGCGGTATTTGAGCAAGACGACAGTCCGGAAAAACCACTTGCCATGTATAACGCTGTCTTGACATTTTTTATAAGTTTGCTGCCGCATATTCCCGGCGGAACACCTTCCGGAGAACTCCCCGGCAGCCGTCTGAAACCGGCGTTGCAGAGCTTGAACTGTAAACTTATGAGTGTGGAAGATGCCGCCGGACTCTGCAATTTGAGCGTCAGCCGCTTTGCGGTGCTGTTCAAAGAGTTTTTCGGCATAAGTTTCGGCCGCTACGAGCGGTTGTTCCGGCTCAACGGAGCTAAAGATGATCTCCATAACGGTTCCACACTCAAAGAAGCCGCCGAAAAGTGGAATTTCTGCGATAAAAGCCATCTGGCAAGATTGCTTAAAAAATATGAGTGAGAAATCAGCAAGCGACATTTGTTTTTTCTCGCTTGCGGTACTATATTAAATGCTCTGTTACCATTGAGGGGAGATAACTGAAATTTTTTATAAAAATAGGCTGTGTACTAAACGCAGACTGATTTTTTATTACAAGGGGGCTTACGCCGCCCCCTTGTATCCCCGGCGCCGGGTACGACCCGGTGCGATATTACGCTGGTGCGTGAATGTCGGCGGCTGTGTGGTGTTTCGCTATTTTTTTCGGCGGAATGTTCGATTGCTCCTCCCCTTTTTTTAGGGAATGAGCAATCAAATCTTCCGCCGGATTAGCCACATCAGGGGTATGCCGTTCGTTGCTGTCGCAACTCACTATACCCCCGAACCCCCTCAATTTTT
>JAFVUZ010000075.1 GCA_017502435.1 Lentisphaeria bacterium | reverse complement strand
TCCCTACGTCAAACTCGTTTCACAGCTCTTCGGTAAACGCATGATCGTTGCCAACGCAACCGGCTGTTCTTCAATCTACGGCGGTTCATTCCCCTCACTGCCCTACTGCAAAGACAAACAGGGCCGCGGTCCCGCATGGGCCAACTCCCTCTTCGAAGACAACGCTGAATACGGTTACGGTATGCGTCTCGGTGTCGACAAAATCCGTCTCCAGCTCAAAAACAACGTTGAAAAATGGCTCGAACTCGGCGTCTGCTGCGACGAAATGAAAGCCCTCCTCGAAAAAGCTCTTGCAAATTGGAACGACACTTCCGATGAAGCAATCGCTGTTCAGGACGCTATCAAAGCCAAACTCGCCGCTGCTCAAACCTGCAAACTCGAAGGCGAAAAGAAAGAAGTTGTCGAAAAAATCATCGAACTCCAGGATTACTTCGTTGACAAATCTGTCTGGATCCTCGGCGGTGACGGTTGGGCTTACGACATCGGTTACGGCGGTCTGGATCACGTCGTTGCTCAGAACCGCAACGTCAACATCCTCGTCCTCGATACCGAAGTTTACTCCAACACCGGCGGTCAGGCTTCCAAATCAACTCCGATCGGTGCTGTCGCTCTCTTCGCCAACAGCGGTATGCGTATGACCAAGAAAAACCTCGGCTTTATGTGCATGAGCTACGGCAACGTCTATGTTGCTTCTATCGCTATGGGTGCAAACCGTCAGCAGACTCTGCAGGCCATCCGCGAAGCTGAAGCATGGAACGGTCCGTCAATCATCATCGCTTACGCACCCTGTATCGCACACGGTATCAAAGGCGATATGCGTAAATCTCAGGCTGAAGCCAAACGTGCTGTTGAAGCAGGTTACTGGCCCTTGTACCGCTACAATCCCGCCAGCGACAAACCCTTCACCTGGGAAACCAAAGAAGCAACCGCTTCCTTCCAGGACTTCATCAGAAGTGAACGCCGTTATTCTTCACTGCTCAAGACTGCTCCTGCAGATGCCGAAGCACTCTATGCTCAGGCAGAAGAAGACGCAAAACGCCGCATGAGTTTCTACAAAAACCTCGGTGAAATACTTTAAGTTAAATAACTTACAGTAAATTCAAAGCGGAAGAATCTTTCTGGTTCTTCCGCTTTTTTATTAAATTCAAGATAAAATTTTCAATATCCGAACAAAACAATACAATTAGCTTGTACAAAAAATAAAAGGCTCTGTACTAAACATTGACTGATAATAAAAAAAATTGAGGGGGTTCGGGGGTATAGTGAGTTGCGACAGCAAGGAGCGGAATACCCCAACTGTGGCTACTCCGGCGAAAAACAGCCTGACACTACCCAGCCGCTGACACTCACGCACCAGCGTAATAGAAAAGCGGGTTCCGCTGTCAGCAAAGGCTATAGCGGAACAAGGGAGTGCCTGGGCTCAATCAGCCCCCTTGCAATAAAAAATCAGTCTGCGTTCAGTACACAGCCAATCAAAAAAGATTTCACATAGATAATAACGAAATATGTTTATTCTCAGCGGACAAAAACACTCAGGGGAGACAGAAGTTTGCTGACAACTTCTTCAGCAGCAAGGATATTGCCGTCATTTTCAGCAATGCCGAGTTTCATACCGACAAAAACGTCACACCAGAGAAATGAATCTGCGGCAATATCTGCAACTGCTTTGGCAAAACTTTTTTCGTTACGCACCTGATTCAGAACTTTCAGATTCATCGCCTTACGGACCGCTGCGGCAACTTTGAAAACATCATTTGCCGGATCAACCGCAAGTTCATATTCGTCAAAGGCTTTTTTCTCTTCGGTATAAGGATCAAAAATACCCGGATCATCGACATATGACCCTTTTAAGCGGATTTTGATTTCAGCATCAGGAAGATTGTTTTTTATCTCCCCTGCAACGGCAGAAAATCTGCACTGTGCGAAATGAAACGCCCAGGCAGGAAATGCCCACGCATCATCTTCCATAATAAGACGTCTGCCCTTTTTAGACGGATAAACCACCGCAAGTTCAGGAGCAAGACCTTTTGTGCAGATAACTCCGGCATTGATTGATTTACCATTGTCCGCCCACTCAAAATAAAACTTGCCGAATTTAAAAAAAGGCAGTTCCGCAGACGGCACAATGTACCATTGTGTCTCGGTCGGACGGTAATGATCAAACGGACGGCGGGCTCCCTTGAAAGGGACTCCGTTTATGCCGTCCCTTTTCAGAATTTCATAAACGCTTTCAGAGAGCGTACGAGGAGATTTATTAGCAGTAAAATACATATTATTTTATATTGGATTTACGGACTTCCTTGCCGCGGATAAGGGCACTCGGATTTTCATTGAGCAGATTGATCAACACGGTCAGTTTATCCAGAGTTGAATTGAGTTTCAGCAAAGTATTTTCCAGACTTTCTGAACTGTCGATAAGTGCTTCACCTGCATTACGGATCGAATCGGAAGCCTTGACAACAATGGATTCCTTATTGATACGGGCAGTGATCTGCTGAAGGTCTTTTGAAATTTTCTGCACATCATCCAGCACTATATTCAGACGCTCCTCTGTAAGTGTACTGTCAAGTTTATCGGTTATACTTTTGAGATTGGCAACAGTTTTCTGCAAAGAAGCGTCGTTGATAAAGTCATTGATTTTGACAGCACTGTTTTCCAGACTGGCAGAAATGCGGTCAAAACGTATTTTTGAAATATTTTCCAGAGATTTGCTGATATTCTGAATGGCATCGGAAAGCATCGACGGAGCGGCAGGGATGTAAATCTCATCATAACCAAGTCCGCTCGGTGCAGGAAGCAATTTATCCGCCGGAGCACCGAAATAGTTGAGTTCGATATATTTAAACCCAGTGATCCCGGCGTATTCCATACGTACCTGAAGCCCCTTTTTGATCTGCTGGCTGATAAAAGTTTTCAGTTCACGGTTCTGTTCCGCATTGGAGTTTACCGTAAGTTCGGCACTGTCACTGCCGGAGACAATAAAAGCGGCAGGGTCTATCTGCATTTTTATCTGGATTTTGCTGTCGCTCTGCAAAATGGCAATATCAGTGACCTTGCCGATGGGAACGCCGCGGAACTTGACCTGCGAACCTTTTTCCAGCCCCTGAACGGATTCATCATAAAGCGTCACCAGTTTTACTTCATTTTTAAAAATATCACTGCCGCCGAAAAGCAGAACTGCTCCCAGCATAACCACAATACCGGAAACTGCAAAAACTCCGATTTTGAACTTATTCACTTCAATCATGATCACTCCTGTCTTTTTAAATTATTACGCCCCAGAAGACGGCGGACAAATTCGCTTGCAGAATTTTCCCTGAGTTCACGGGGGTCGCCGATGTCGGCAACGGTTTTAATTGTTTTATCAAGCACGACCACACGGTCACTGATGGCAAAAATACTGTCAAGTTCATGCGTCACAAGCACGACTGTCGCATTGGCACGGTCGCGGATACTCTTTATCAAACTGTCAAATTCAGCAGAACTTATGGGGTCAAGACCGGCAGATGGTTCATCGAAAAAAAGCAGTTCCGGATTCAAAGCCAACGCACGGGCAAGTCCTGCCCGTTTTTTCATTCCGCCGGAAATTTCAGAAGGCATATAATCGGCATATTTATCCATGCCGACCATTTCAAGTTTCTCCATGACAATACGTTTTATCTCAGATTTCGTCTTGCGGGTGTGTTCCTCCAGCGGCAGAGCCACATTTTCTGCAATCGAGAGAGAACCGAGCAAAGCACCGGACTGATAAGTAATGCCCATTTTTTTCATCATGACACGGCGGCGGTATTCACTGCAGCAAATAAGATCTCTGCCGAAAATCAGAATTGAACCTTTAAGCGGCGTATAAAGTCCGATAATATTTTTAAGCAAAGTGCTTTTGCCGCAACCTGACTGACCGAGAATTGAAATTATTTCGCCGCGTCTGACGTCAAGATTTATATTCTCCATGATGATTTTATTGTCATAACCGATCGTCAGATCTTTGAGGCTGAGGACAATTTGAGAATCATTCGCATTTTTCATATCAGCCTCCGAATGAATCTATTACAGCAATTATCGCATCACATACAACCACTGCCAGAATACCGGAAACAACTGCATTTGTCGCACTGCGTCCGACCCCCTGGGCATCCATCGTGGACTGCAAACCTTTGAAACAGCCGATAAAAGAGATGAGAAATGCAAAAATCACACTTTTGCCGATACCGAAAAGAAATGTTGACGCCTCAAGAATATTCACCGTACGTGCATAATACGCTCCAATCGGAATATCTGCCATCACATTACCGACAAACATTCCGCCGAGCAACGCCGCAATATCTCCGAATGCACTCAATATCGGCAACGCTATGATCATGGCTATAAGTTTGGGAACTACCAGAAAACGTGCAATGGAAATCCCCATCGTAGAAAGTGCATTCACCTCTTCATCCGCAATCATGGTTCCGATTTCAGCCGCAAAAGCCGAACCTGCACGCCCTGTAGCAATGATAGCGACCATAAAAGGTCCGAGTTCCTTCAGCACAGAAAAACTTACAAGATCGACAATAAATATCTCCGTTCCGAATTTTGACAGCTGCAATGCTCCCTGAAATGCCAGAATCATGCCGAGCAGAAAACATATCAGCAACACGATCGGAACGGATTTCACCCCGCACTGCTCAAGATAATAGAGAGTTTCACGTCCGCGGATACGGAACGGATGCCGGACAGTTTCAACCAGTGCCAGAAAAACTTCGCCTGTAAAGACAAAAAATTCATGCATATTTTTGTGATGTTTTTTCTGCCATTTTTCAAAATCACTGAATTTTAACATCCGCAACATCCTCATTCATAAGGGATTAAAAGCCGCGTTGAACAACTCTCTGCTGTTTGATTTTGGGTTCTTCAAGATAGAGAGAATACCATGCTTCGCCGAGATTGGCATTGGAGAAATGTTTGACTTTGCCATTGACGAGATTTTCACGGTTGGCATTAAGAACTGGGTTGTCCAGACGGTTTTTAGCCTGAGCGAGAACTGCAGAAGCAAGTTCATATTTTTCAGCCTTGACCAGTATCCATGAATAAAGTGCGTACAAAAGCACTGCATCATCGCCTTTGAAGCGGCGGCATTTTTTAGCGAGATATTTTTCCATTTTGGGATCATTGTTTTTGTACATACGGACCGCCTTGATAGCCACACTGCGGGCATCAAAAATGAAACAATGAGGCAGCAGAGCATCAACTTTTTTGAATTCCCTCAGCTGATAATGGAGCATCATCTTCATTGTATTGATCTGACGTTTGAGCATGAGGTTCCATTTGAAATAAGGTTTAGCCTTGTCAGTAATAGCAAGAGCCTGCATAAGTGCCTGATTCTGTTCTTTTTCCAACATCTGCTGTGCAGATTTGGGACTGCTCATGGGGCGAGACTGCATCTGGGCTATTTTGCGGTTGAGTTTATTCTGAGTTTTTTCCATGAGGGTCTGGATTTCACCGGTAATATTGTTGACCTTTTTGCGGATGATAAGTCCGATAGTGATCTGAATGATAAAAAATACACCGAGCCCGATCCACACGGAATTTACTCTGCTGATATCAAAACACGCAACACTTGCTGCGGCGGCAACCGCTGCACTAACAACTGCAATAATAATGGTAAACATTGGAACCTCCTTGAATTATTTCTTACGGCGTTGTTTCTGTTTGGCTTTTTTCTTGAGTTTATTCAAACGTTTGCGTTTTTCCTGTTCTTTCTGCGAAAGCTGTCCGGGGGTATTCATAATTGCCTGACCGGGATTGGGCATCGCGTCAAAATTGGGAATACCGGAAGCACCACCGGAGAGTAAACGACCTATCAAGTTGTTGTTTTTCAACATCTTACGCATCATATTAAATTGATTTACCATTCCGCTGACTTTTTCGATCGGCATACCTGAACCTTTGGCTATACGTTTTTTGCGGCTGAAATCGAGCAGGTCGGGATTTTCACGTTCCTGACGGGTCATGGAAGTAATCATAGCCTCCATATAAACCAATTCTTTGGGGTTGACTGCACCCATTGCCTTTGACAACTGTCTGCCGCCGGGCAGTAACTTCAAAATGCCTTCAAATCCGCCGAGACGGCTCAACTGACGGAGCTGGGACAGAAAGTCATTGTAGTCAAATTTGTTCTTTTTAAGATGGTCATGCAGACGTTTTGCTTCTTCTTCATCGACTTCCTGAGCGGCACGTTCGACCAGTGAAACTACATCGCCCATACCGAGAATACGGTTTGCAAGGCGTTCAGGATTAAAGACTTCAAAATCTTCCAACTTTTCACCGGTACCGAGAAACTTGATCGGACATCCGGTAACTTTCTTGATTGAGAGAGCGGCACCGGCACGGGAATCGCCGTCCATTTTGGTCATCACAAAACCGGTTATTTTGACTGCCTTGTTGAATTTATCGGAAACTGCTACCGCTTCCTGCCCCAATGCAGAATCGGCAATCAACAGAATTTCATCGGCAAAAACAGTCTGCTGCAGACGTATAAGTTCTTGGATCATAACATCATCGATCTGCGAACGACCTGCTGTATCGACGATTACAACATCCATTCCCTGATCTGTTGCCTGCTGAACGGCATTTTTAACAATGGCAGGCAGATTGACGCTGGTACGTTCGGCATAAACCGGAACTCCGATCTCTTTGCCGAGGATTTCCAACTGATCGATAGCAGCGGGACGGTAAACGTCAGCGGCAACCATCATAACCTTTTTATTATTAACGAGTTTGATATGCCGTGCAAGTTTTGCTGAAGTGGTGGTTTTGCCGGAACCGTGCAGACCGACCATCATAATTACGGTCGGTTTTTTGCTGAAATCGAGTTCAGCCACGCCGTGACCGAGCAATTCGACCAGATTATCGTTGATAATTTTGATCAACTGCTGGGCGGGGGTCACACTTTTGGTGACTTGGGCTCCGATACTTGCAATTTTGACTGTTTCTACGAACTCTTTTGCCACATCGATATTTACGTCAGCCTCAAGCAGGGCGATACGCACTTCTTCGAGGGCGTCGGAGATATTGGACTCCGTAAGAGTACTGTTTCCACGCAGTGTGCGGAACACATCGTGGAGTTTGTCGCTTAAATTTTCAAACATAACTCCTGTTAAACCTTATTTTTCATTTTTCGTAATACTATCATACTATAATATAACGTTAAATATTCATAACTGCAAGTTGCTTTTTTCGAAAAATGCGATTATATTATACAAAATAATTGATTTTTTTTACCTTTAACCAAAAAAAAAGGAATTTCTTATGAGAAGTGATGCAATGAAATCCGGTCTTGAACGCGCTCCGCACCGCGGCTTGATGATGGCGACCGGCATCAAAGCCGAAGACATCAAAAAACCCTTCATCGGTGTCTGCAACTCCTACACCAACATCGTACCCGGCCACTGCCATCTGAAAAAAGTCGGTGAAATCATCTGCGACGAAATCCGTAAAGCCGGCGGTGTGCCTTATGAATTCAATACCATCGCCGTCTGCGACGGTATCGCCATGGGCCATACCGGTATGAAATATTCCCTCCCCAGCCGCGAAATCATCGCCGACTCCGTCGAAAGTATGGGTTCCGCTCACCCCTTTGATGCCATGATCTGCATCCCAAACTGCGACAAAATCGTCCCCGGTATGCTCATGGGGGCAATGCGTCTGGATATTCCGACAATTTTCGCTTCCGGCGGTCCGATGAAAGCAGGTGTTGACAAACACGGCAAACTTCGCGGAACCGACCTCATCACCATTTTTGAAGGCGTCGCCGCCAACCGTGCAGGAACCATGACCGATGCCGACCTCGCAGAAGTCGAATGCTCTGCCTGCCCCGGTGCAGGTTCATGCTCCGGTATGTTCACTGCAAACAGCATGAACTGCCTCTGTGAAGCACTCGGTATCGCTCTGCCCGGCAACGGCAGCATCGGTGCAGAATCCGAAGAACGTGTCGAATTCTGGAAACGTGCCGCACGCCGTGCCGTCGAACTTGCTAAAATGGAAAACGCTCCCACAGCCAAAACTTTTGCCACCGAAAAATCCTTCCACAACGCACTCGTTCTGGATATGGCAATGGGCGGCAGTTCAAATACCGTTCTCCATTCTCTCGCTGTCGCAACCGAAGCCGGTGTCAAACTCGACCTGCAGAAACTCGATCAGATTTCCCGCATGACACCCAATATCTCAAAAATGTCTCCCTCCAGTGAATTCCACATGGTCGAAGACCTCCACCCCGCAGGCGGCGTCATGGCAATTCTTAAAGAAATCGCCAAAATCCCCGGACTCGTCCACCTCGACGCTCCCACTATTTCCGGCAAAACAATCGGCGAAGTTATCGCTGAAGCCAAAGATGTTGACGGAACTGTCATCCGCTCTCTTGACAATCCATACAGTGCCAAAGGCGGCCTTGCAATTCTTTTCGGCAACCTCGCCGAAAACGGCTGCGTCGTAAAATCCGCCGGTGTCGCTGAAAAAATGCTCACCCATACCGGCCCCGCCGTCATCTTCGAAAGCCAGGAAGAAGCCTGTGAAGGCATCCTCGCAGGAAAAGTTACCCACGGTGACGTCGTCGTTATCCGCTACGAAGGCCCCAAAGGCGGCCCCGGCATGCAGGAAATGCTCGCTCCCACCAGCTATATTATGGGCAGAGGTCTTGGTGAATCTGTCGCTCTCATTACTGACGGACGTTTCTCCGGCGGTACTCACGGTGCCTGTATCGGCCATATCAGCCCCGAAGCTGCCAACGGCGGACTTATTGCTTATGTTGAAGAAGGGGACTCCATCTCCATCGACATTCCGAACCGTACAATCACTTTGAACGTTCCCGAAGAAGTCATCGCAGAACGCAAGGCAAAATTCGTTCCTCCCGCCCCCAAAGCCACCAAAGGCTATCTTGCTAAATATGCCGCACTTGCAACAAGTGCTGATACCGGCGGTGTTTTGAAAGTCAAATAAGAGGTTTTGTATGGAATACCAGGATTTGGCAAGCAATAACCTTTTCAAAGGTGATACTTACGACACACCGGAAGGAAAGCGTTCTTTCTTCAACAAACTCGTTCTGGGCAGCAGAATCGACTTTTATGTCCGCAATTTCGCAGTTTTCCAACAGTCCGGTGCTTGTGCCGGACGCGGAGAACTCGACGGCTACAATCAGATCAAATATTCTAACATGAATATTGACGTTGTCGAAAAATGCGGCGGCAAAATTCATCTCCGCGGCCTCGATAAAGTCCGTGCCCTCAATCACGCTCCCGTTGTCGTAATAGGAAATCACATGAGCCTGCTCGAAACAGCACTGCTTCATGCTGTGATTCGTGCACATATCGATTTCAGCTTTGTCATCAAAGAATCTCTGCTGAAAATCCCGTACTTCGGCAATATCCTCCGTGCCCTCGATGCAGTTGCAGTCGGCAGAAGCGATCCAAGAGAAGACTTCAAACTCGTAATGTCCGAAGGAACACGAATCCTCAACAGCGGCCGCTCAATCATTATTTTCCCGCAGTCAACACGCAGCGTTGAGTTCAAACCGGAAGAGTTCAACAGTATCGGCGTCAAACTTGCACGCAGTGCAGGTGTTCAAGTCCTGCCGATGGCTCTCAAAACCGACTTTGTCCGTACCGGCAAAATTATCCGCGACCTCGGTCCGGTAAATTTGAAAAAAGAAATATGGTTCGAATTCGGAGATGCCCTCACTATCGAAGGCAACGGCAAGGCTCAGCATAACCAGATTGCCGAATTTATCAAATCACGCCTCGACAGCTGGCAGGATTAACAAAAATATAATACACTGTCCCCTTGCGGGACAGATAATTGCAATATTTTTCCCGTGGGGGGGCAGCCTGCCCCCTTGCAATAAAAAATCAGTAATACTTTCAGTACACAGCTAAATCCTTAGGCTCTGTACTAAACATTGACTGATAATTAAAAAAAATTGAGGGGGTTCGGGGGTATAGTGAGTTGCGACAGCAACGAACGGCATACCCCTGATATGGCTAATCCGGCGAAAGATTTGTTTCGTCATTCCGCAAAAAAGCGAGAGGACGAAACGAAAATTTCGCCGAAAAAATAGCTAAACACCACACAGCCGCCTACATTCACGCACCATCGTAATATCGCACCGGGTCGTACCCGGCGCCGGGGATACAAGGGGGCGGCGTAAGCCCCCTTGTAATAAAAAATCAGTCAATGTTTAGTACAGAGCCAATCCTTAAATTCCCTATCTCCCCGCCAATAGGAACAGAACAGACTTAATTCATGCTCAAATAAAAGTTGCTGTATTCAAATTTATCGCTGACTTCTTCGCCGGCGAAAGATGGTTTTTCAAATTGCACATCAGCATTTTCGAGTTCAATTTCAGCAATCATCAACCCTTTATGTCTGCCTTCAAAAACATCAACTTCCCACAAAAAACCTTTAAAATCGACATAATAGCGGGTCTTTTCAATAATTCTGGTTGAGCAGAATGTTTTCATCATGGCCTCTGCATCCTCAAATGGGATCTGATATTCAAATTCGGCACGTTCAATGCCGTGCTGTCTGCCTTTCAAAGTCAGAAATGCTTCATTATCAATAATGCGTACACGGAAAGCACTTCCTTCGGAATTTACTTCAGAAAGATACCCCTGTTTTATAACTCTGCTTTTTTTTGCAAGGCTGCGGAAACTCTCATCAGCAACCAGAAATTTCCGCTCTATCTCCCGTCCCATATCAGAAACTGCTGTTGGGATGATAATGACGGTAATTGCGGCGGGCGTATTTGACGATACCACGTGCGATGACTTCATTGAAGGGGCCTTTCAAAGTCACCCATTCGTCGTCCTCTGTATGACCGCCGTCAGGGCGGAATCTGCCGAAATATGCACCGTCAATGACAACTGCGACCGGGTCATCACGATAATCCAGCACCAGCTGGAACCACTGTTTGATACCGGTTCCGTTCAAGCGGAGGGAAATATCAAAATATCCGGGCTTGTCCTCAAGCGGAATCAGTTCTGCATCAAGAATTTTGGAACTGTCAATAAAGGAATTTGAGTTGATAATTATTTTTTCACCTTTGAAAGTCGAAACCTCCTCCTCGATTTCATTGCCGCGTGGATGTTTGATAATGCTGTGCAGTGAAATCTGATAGCGTGGATTATCGTCCCAGAGATTGATATTCAATGCGTCCTCAATAGCGGCACAGCCGCACAATAAAAGCGAAATAAATGTACAAAAAATGAGAAGTTGAATTTTTTTCATGATAAATCCTTATTGTTTGACCGGCGGCAAAGGAATTTTTTCGCCGTTTTCATCTATTTGAACGTAAGTACAATCAAGAGAAATGGTAACTTTATCTCTGACCGTCCCGAAAAGTTTAAAACTGACACTGTGAACGCCCAGACGGACATTATCAGCATAAAAATCCATCAGCATCCCGACTTTGATCGGCTTGGTGATACGCAGATCGTCAATACGGTAAAGTGCCATATGGCGGTCACTTCCGGTATATTTCATACTGAAAATCGAACCGCATTCTGCAACCCATTCCAGCAGAGTTCCTGCAAAAAGGCTCTGCCCCAAACTCAAATCTTTAGTCTTGCACAATCTTGAGCCGATATGTATTTTACTCATTTTCTGCCCTCCGCATCAATCATAAATGAAGCCGAATTTGCTTCAGAAGGCATCAACCATGAAGTTCTCGGAGAAAGGCTTATCAAATTTGCCTGAACTCCGTCCGGCACTGCATTGCGTTTGAACTGCTGGGTAAAAAATCTTCTGACAAACATTTTCAAAGTTCCGGAAATCTCATCTGCGGTATAAACACCTGCAAAAGCACGTTCCGCCATAAACTGCATTTTTTCAACCGATGCCCCGGCAGTTATAAAATGGTACAAAAAGAAATCATGCAGCTCATAAGGGCCTAAAATATCTTCCGTTTTCTGGGCAATTTCTCCTGTTTTTGAGGGAGGCAGCAGTTCCGGGCTTACCGGAGTATCAATGATGTCCTGCAAAATCGCCTGAATTTTTTCACTGCAGTTTTCCGCATAATGACTGATAAGCGGACGGATTTGCGTTTTGGGAACTGAACTGTTCAAACCGTACATCGACATATGGTCGCCGTTATAAGTACACCAGCCGAGAGCAAGTTCGGACAAATCGCCCGTCCCGATAACGATACCGCCTGACTTATTTGCATAATCCATAAGGATTTGCGTACGTTCACGAGCCTGAGTATTTTCGTAAGTGACATCAATATCATTCACATCGTGACCGATATCTTTAAAGTGCTGCAAAGCCGCTTCTTTAATATTTACTTCCTTCAATGTCACTCCCAGTTCCTTTGCCAGAGCAACCGCATTGTTGTAAGTTCGCCCCGTAGTTCCGAAACCGGGCAGAGTAAAAGCAATAATATCACTGAAAGGACGGTTCAATTTTTTGCATACATTGTGACAAACCAGCAACGCAAGCGTGGAATCAAGCCCGCCTGATATTCCAAGCACCATAGTTTTTGAATTTATCCGCTTGATACGGTCGGCAAGGGCATAAGTCTGAATTTGCAGAACTTCTTCAAGTTCCTGCGGATTTTCCGGCACAAACACTTGAGATTCAATATAGCGGTATTTCAACTCATCTGCTTCTGCAATTTCTTCACACTCAACATTCTGCATCGTAATAATATCATTTGAAATATTCTGTTTCAATTTGAGATTGCGGAGTTTTTCAACATCGATTTCATCATAAATCAGATTACTTTGAACGTCAAACGGACGGTTTTCATTCAAAAGCGTTCCTGCTTCAACTATCGCACTGCGTCCGGCATAAACGCAATCAGTTACCGATTCGCCGGCACCGGCAGAAGCGTAAATATATGCACATGAACATCTTTCACTGAAATCAATCATACTGTTCAAGCGTTTATCCCAACTGCCGGGCAATTCTCTGACTGCACTCAAATCAAAAACAACGCAAGCACCTTCACGGTTCAAAAAAGCACTCTGCGGCAGCATTCCGCTCAAATCTTCACCAATGACAACTCCGAATGAAAATTTATCATCACTGAAAATAACATCACTGTTGAATGCGACTTCCCTGCCGTTCCATTTGACAGTGCCGCTTCCGCAAATATCTCTGCCGTCAGCAAATACAGATTTTCTGTCACACCCGCCCTTCGGCACGATGCCGAGCAATCTGCCGTTCTGTGCGACAAAAGCACAGTTGTACAATGAATTGTTGTAAACCGCCGGAGCACCGAAAATCATGACCGCCCCGCCGCTTGCTTCAATCAGCCTCTGAGCTTCAAAGCGGACATTTTCAAGCAAATCATACTGATAAAAAAGGTCGCCGCAGCTTGCAGATGTCAAAGCAAGTTCCGGAAAAAGCACCGCACCGGCACCATTTTCACAAGCTTCTTTGTACAAACTTTCAATCTCTGCCGCATTATATTTAACATCGGCTATGCGTAATTGAGGTACGGCACAGCAAATTCTGTAAAAACCGAACATTTTGTCCTCCACTGTAATAAGTTACGGAATAACTATACTTGCTTTTCCTGAAATGTCAAGCGTTTTGATAATGCAAATTAAAAATTTCCAGCAATGCCGCCAGAGCAAATTCCGTCCGCAGCACCCTGTCCCCCAGCGAAAGCAGATGCAGTCCCATCTCCTCAAGCCTGCCGACTTCATAATCCGTAAAGCCGCCCTCCGGCCCGACAACCAGACCGCAATGACGACTTGAATTGTTTTTCATAACCTCAAAAACATTATTTGCAGACCCCGCAGGATGAGCAATAAAAACCGGATTTTCCGCGGCAAAAGGAGTTAAAATATCCTCTGTAAAACTTTTAAAATAACGGCAGAAAACAATCTCCGGCTCAAAAGGATCTTTGCACTGTTCCATTGCCAAATCAAGTTCAAACTGCAGATTTTTTTCCTGCAGAACCGAGGACTGCCAGTAACTTTTTTCAACTTTGTAACTGCCGAAAAAACATATTTTTTCAACCCCCATCGTGACAGCACAATGAATCACTTTTTTCAAAGTATTCGGTCTCTGCATGGCAACAAACAAAGTCAAAGGCATTTTGCCGGGCGGATTTTCAACTGAATCTGCATCAAACTCAATTATCACTTTGTCATTTGAAATTTCCGCAACTTTTCCGTCAAAACACCCCTTGTTCAAAACACCTGCCTTGCACTCATCACCAGTCTGAAGTTTCAGAATATTGCGTATATGTTCGATACGGCGGGCATCATCCACAACACAGCGGAGAGTATTTCCGCAAATTTGCGTGATTTTTTCCGGACGACAGAGAAGCATATTCATATTAAAAGCCTTTTGAATCAAAGAGTTTTACTTTTGAAGACTTGCCGGGATATTGACCGGATAATCGACTGCGGCATCATGCCGTGTACGCTGGCGGATATCTTTGACATACTTGAAAGTGACAGCGGACTTATCTTCTGCTGCAACATTGGCGGAGGTGCATTTTTCCACTCTGCAAACTGAATTGCCGGAACATTCGAGATAAAAATTTCCAACCTCAGAAACCTCAAGAACTGATCTGTCTCCGATTTCCGCGGCAAGATTTGCAGTTTTGCCTTTGAGAGACAATTTGGAATGATCTGAAAGTTCAGCACTGATATTTTCCGCCTGCAGTTTATCAAATGTACACACCGCTCTGTCATCAAGTTCGATTTCCAGTTTGGACTTTGAATCGAAATTTGTGACTTTACAGATACAGTTATCCTCAAGAGAAAGTTCAGAAAAGTCTTTCTGCAAACGTATTTTAAGTGTAGGCGGCACCATCGCACGCACTGCAGCGGGCAGAGAAATTTCAAGTTCCCCGCCGGATTTTATTCTGACATAATCCTGCAGATTACCATCGACAGTGCTTTCGACAGAATCTTCATTGGCGTTGCAAATGATTTCAACATTCCAATCTCCTTGAATATCAATAGTTTCCGGAGACATAATGCTGATTTTTTCCGTATGCGGCATCCCATTGCCGATAAAGTTGCAGCCGCAAACAGTCAATAACGTCAGAAAAGCAGTTAAAACACAGGCATTTCTCATATTCACCTCCCTGAAAATAAAAAAACTCCTTGCGGAAAACAAGGAGTTTGAATTTTTTTGACTTTCAACAATTGATTATGCTTTGTTGAAGTTTCCGGTACGGATGCAGCCAACGCACATTTTAACAGTTTTGACTGTGCCGTTTTCATTGATTTTAACATTCTGAATATTGGCTTCAAAAGTACGTTTGGTATTTTTTACAACGTGCATACCGATACCACCGGTTTTTTTGGCAAGACCTTTACGAACGATGTGACCACCGCTGACTTTGCCTTTGCCGCAAAGATAACAAACCTGACTCATTTTTTCGACTCCTGCACCGGTAAACCGGCTTTATTATAAAGTTTAACTTTTTTTGACAAAAAAAATGGTGAGTTGACCGGGACTCGAACCCGGGACCACCGCCTTAAAAGGGCGATGCTCTACCGACTGAGCTATCAACCCGCCAATGAACATCATTTTCATGACGATTCCTTAATATAGCCTGCAATTTTTTTTTTGCAAGTCGAAAAGCGAAAAAAAACGCATTTTTTTCATTTTTCATTAAGGAGAAGCTGCAAAAAAATTCAAAAGTGGACTTTCACACTTGATTGACATAGTACGTGGCTGCTTGGTTCCCCACCTGACCAGATTAACCGGTCTTTCAATGCAAAAGTCCGAACCATTCTTCGTAACTTTACTTTAATATAACTCACTTTTTGAATATTTCAAGTAAAAGACTGAATTCTTTGCGGAAATTTTTTCTCTCAACGACACGGTCGATCAAACCTTTTTCCACCAGAAACTCTGCAGTCTGAAAGCCTTCGGGCAATTTTGAATTTGTTGTCTCCTGGATAACACGGGGACCGGCAAAGCCGACCATTGCACCCGGTTCAGCCATAATAATATCACCAAGACTGGCAAAACTGGCTGTCACTCCGCCGTAAGTCGGATTTGTCAACAGCACGAAATAGCCAAGTCCCGCTTCTGCAAGACGTTCCAGTGCCGCACAGGTTTTTGGCATCTGCATCAGACTCAAAATTCCCTCCTGCATACGGGCACCTCCGGAAGCTGTAACCAGCAGAACAGGAAGTTTTTTCTCAATGGCAAGTTCGATAAGTCTGGCGATTTTTTCACCGACGACCGACCCCATACTCGCACCCATAAAACGGAAATCCATCACACCAAGAGCGAAATGTTTACCATCCAAAGTCGCTGTCCCGCAAACAATTGCATCATTGAGACTGCTTTTTTTGGTATTTTCAGCCAAACGGTCAGTGTATGCTTTTGAATCAAAAAATTCAAGGGCATCAACCGAAACCAGATTTCTGTCCATTTCTACAAAAGAATCTTTGTCAGTTATCAATTTGATACGCTGTTCAGCAGTCATTGCAAGATGATGTCCGCAATACCAGCATACCAGATGATTATCTTCCAATCTGTCTGCATACAAAGTCTGACTGCAATTTTTACATTTGATCCAGGACCCGTCCGGAATAACCATTTTACGTTCCCCTTTGGCGGGCAAACTCAATTTAGAATATCTCTGACTGCCGAATAACGCCATATTTAACTCCATATTATATAAACTTTTTGAATCCGGGCTGAGATGTGCATTAACACATTATTATATAATATAGCATAATTTTGTTTTTTTTCAAATGGCAATAACAAATACCGACATCTGTACACAAAAAAAGACTGCCGCCGGTAACTGAGTTTCCAACAGCAGTCTTCACTGATTATATCTTATTCTGCGTCAGTATTTTCCGCAGCGTACTGTTTGATGAGTTCAGCTGCGAGATTCTGCGGCAGAGGTTCATAGCGTGCAAGCTCCATCTGGAACGAACCGCGTCCCTGTGTCATACTGCGGAGTTCCGTAGCGTATTTATACATTTCGGCTTGCGGAACTTCAGCAATGACGAGCTGAACGCCCTCTTCGCTCTCCATACCGATAATACGGCCGCGTTTATGGTTCAAATCACCTGAAATATCACCCATATATTCATTGGGAATATAGATTTTAACAGACATAACAGGTTCAAGCACAATAGGATGAGCCTTTGAGACCGCCTCTTTGAAAGCCATGCGTGAAGCGATTTTAAATGCCATTTCATTGGAGTCAACAGAGTGATATTTGCCATCAAAAACAGTAACTTTGACATTTTCAACTTTACAGCCGACAAGCGGACCTTTTTCGAGCATTTCCTGCACGCCTTTTTCAACGGCGGGGATGAAATTCTTTGGAATATTACCGCCGACAACAGCATTTTCAAAAACAAACGGTCCCTCCTGATAAGCAACCCGCAGATGAACTTCAGCGAACTGCCCCGCACCGCCGGTCTGCTTTTTATGACGGTACATGGCTTCGCCGTTGCCGCTGATGGTTTCACGGTAAGCGATTTTTGGAGTGGCGGTATTGGCTTCGACTTTGTAAGCCTCTTTCAAACGTTTGATGGCAATGCCGAGATGCTGATCGCCCATACCTGAAAGGAGCATTTCCTGCGTTTCAGTATTACGTGAACAAGCCAGAGTCGGGTCGCATTCCACAATTTTGTGCAGAGAAGATGCCAATTTGTCATCATCCCCGGCTTTGGCGGCTGTGATCGCATAAGACATAACCGGTGCCGGATAATCAATCCCCTTGATAAGCGGAGTATCCGCCGCAGTTGAAACTGTATTGCCGATATGAGTATTTTTAAGTTTGGCAACAGCAACCATCATACCCGGACAGGCTTCAGGGATGGGAGTGGTATTTTTGCCATTTACCAGCAGCAGCTGACCGACACGTTCTTTGGTCCCATTGGAAATGTTGATAATTTCAGAATCAGATTTAAAAGAACCTGAAATAACTTTAATAAATGCCATGTGACCGGAGAAGGGATCATCAACTGCCTTAAAAACAAGTCCGACTCCGGGACCGTCATCTTTGACCGGAAGTTTGCCGCCGTCAGCCAGAGGAGCGGCAATCTTGTCAAGCGGTTTCGGGAAAATGCGGCCGATATAATCCATAAGTTCAGTAATACCGACATCTTTGGCTGAACTTCCGGCAAAAACAGGAATGATACGGCAGGAAAGAACAGCCGCGAGCAAGCCTTCGTCAACTTCTTTGGGATCAAGCGGTTCGCCGCTGAGATAACGATCCATCAAACTTTCGTTTGTTTCTGCAATGGCATCCATGAGGAGTTCTTTATTTTCAGCAACTTTGTCGGCGATTTCGGCAGGGATGTCTGTATCGTGCAGAACATCAACGACCCGGGTGAAATTACCCTCTTTGCCGACCGGATAAGTCAAAGGAAGAACAACAGTCTTGCCATGATTCTTACGCATTTTTTCAATAACAACGTCAAAGTCTGCACGTTCGCGGTCAAGACGGTTGACCAGAGCAAAACGGGGCACGCCGCGGAGACGGGTGAATTTCCACGCACGGGCAGTTCCGACCTGCGGACCATCAACGCCGTCAAGCACCACCAGAACGCTGTCTGCCGCACGCATACTTGAAAGCATTTCACCGGCGAACTCGCCGTAACCGGGGGCATCGGACATAAAAAAATGCCAGTCTTTCCACTTACAGTTCATAACTGATGCAAAAAGGCTGGCTTCACGTTCCTGTTCTTCAGGAGTAAAATCTGATATTGAGGTTTTATTCGGTACCGACCCCAGACGGTCAACTGCTTTCGCTTTGTACAACATCAGGTCACAGAGAGAAGTTTTTCCGCTTCCGGCATGGCCCGCAACAACAAAATTCCTGCAATCCTCAGATTTTTTCATAAAAATACTCCTTTGGTTAAGATTTTTGGTGTACATTTTCTATATATACCCGAAAAAGCAATAAGTCAATAAAAAAAACAAAAAAAATAGAAAAATTTTTCAGAACAATCAAACAGAAACACGGCAAAGCCGTCTGCAGACGGCAGGGGAGTAACAAACTGGCAGTCGAACCTGTCGGACCTGTCGGACTGGTCGGACATGGGGCTGTGTATTAAACGCAGACTGATAATTTGAAAAAAATTAGGCTCTGTACTAAACATTGACTGATTTTTTATTACAAGGGGGCTTACGCCGCCCCCTTGTATCCCCGGCGCCGGGTACGACCCGGTGCGATATTACACTGGTGCGTGAATGTCGGCGGCTGTGTGGTGTTTAGCTATTTTTTCGGCGGAATGTTCGATTGCTCCTCCCCTTTTTTTAGGGGATGAGCAATCAAATCTTCCGCCGGATTAGCCACATCAGGGGTATGCCGTTCGTTGCTGTCGC
>JAFVUZ010000074.1 GCA_017502435.1 Lentisphaeria bacterium | reverse complement strand
TGTTCCCGGCGTGGAATGTAATATTTATTTCAAAAATATTTTTCTTGCCCTCAATCAGGACAATTATGTTTTTGATGTTGACTGCAAAATCGGCAGAAATGACCTCCGCCGCTGGCGTTATGTCCCGACTGAAAAAGACGGCGGCAAAACTTTTCCGCTAACTCTCAAAGTTTATGATGAGGACGGCTTGGTCGCTGAACGCTCAACGACAGTTTATATTGCTCACGCCGACGCCGGAAAAGACCGCAAAATCAACATCCTCCAAATCGGCGACAGTTTGACCAATTATACAATTCACTCCGAACAGCTTTATAATCATTGTCTGAAACCCGGCAACCCCAAATTGACCATGATCGGGACGCGCCATTTCAACCCCAGAGGGATGAAAATTGCGGATGAAGTCAGACATGAGGGATATGCAGGCTGGCGGTGGAAGTCTTTTCTGACCAATTTCGGCGGAAAAAAGAACAGCAAGTTCCTCTTTAAAAAAGGCGGTAAAATCGTTGTCAGTCTGGCTGATTATCTGAAAAAATACAATTTTCCGACTCCGGATGTCATTACTGTTCAACTTGGCGGTAATGATATTTTTGCCGCGGTGGATGACAACCGCGATGAACGTATCAAAGAGATTCTTGCAGATGCAGATACTTTGATTGCCGCTTTGAGAAAAGATGCTCCCAATGCGATTTTCGGTGTCGGTTTTCTCCCTCCCAATGCAAATCAGGACGCTTTCGGCGATAAATATAAATGCCGCCAGACTGCATGGGGAAAACAGAAAAATCAGTTTTATATGAATTGTGCCATGCAGAAACATTTTGCTGCCAAACATCCCGATATTATCATGATTCCTACCGGGCTCGGAGTTGACAGCGAAAATAATTTCCCCGTCAGAAAAGAACTGGTAAATCAGAGAAATAAAACTGTTGTCGCCCGTCAGAATAACGGAGTTCACCCCAATAATGACGGTTACAGACAAGTCGGTGATGTCAATTACGCATGGCTGAAAAATGTTCTGGACAAAAAATAACTTATTAAATAAAGCAATAAAGGATAAAAAATGAAAAAAATTGTAATGTCAACATTGATCGCCTTGCTGGTCAGTACAGTTTGTTCTGCGGCAGTAAAAAAATATCCCCGACAGGACAGACTTGTGCTGCCGGAAAAAATTTATGCAGTTCCGGACATTGAATGTAATATTTATTTCAAAAATGTTTTTCTGGCTGTAAATCATGCCAACTATGTTTTTGATGTTGATTGCAAAATCGGCAGAAATGATCTCAAACGCTGGCGTTATATCCCGACTGCCAAAGACGGAGGCAAAGCGTTTCCGCTTACTTTGACAGTTTATAATGAAGAAAATCAAATCGTTGCTCAAGGAAAAACTTCTATTTGTATTGCCAATGCCGATGCCGGTAAGGATCAGAACATAAATATTTTGCTCGTAGGTGCAAGTATTGTAAATTATACCGTTTTTCCCAACCAGTTGTATCAACTTTGCAAAACAGGTAATAATCCCAAACTGAACATGATCGGTACCCGCCATTTTGACCCCAAAGGTATGAAATTGCCCGAAATCGTCAAACATGAAGGCCATGCCGGATGGACTTGGAACAAGTTTCTGACCTATTGGACAGGAGACGGCGAAAAAGATGCAAAAAGTGTATTTTTGAGCAAAAAAGACGGCAAACTTGTTTTCGGACTCGAAGATTATCTTAAAAAACATAACTTCAAAACTCCCGACGTCATTACTTTCCAAACCGGTATCAATGATATTTTTCATGCCACCGACGAAAACCGTGAGGAATGTATCAATACTGTTATCAAAAATATGGAAACTACGATTGCCGCTTTCAGAAAAACTGCTCCCAATGCCGTTTACGGTATCGGTTTGAGTACGCCCGGAGCTAATCAGGACGCTTTCGGCAATAAATACAAATGCGGTCAGACTGCATGGGGATACAGCAAAAATAATTTTGCTTTGAATGCTGCCATTATTAAACATTTTCAGGGCAAAGACTCGAAAATCATCATCATTCCGAGCATGATCGGCATTGACAGTGAAAACAATTTCCCCGTCAGAAAAGAATCAGTAAGTCATGGTACAAAAAATACCATTTACCGTCAAGACAACGGAGTTCATCCTTCAGTTTCAGGATATAATCAGCTGGGCGATATTTATTACGCATGGCTTAAAAACATGATTTCTGAAAAATAATATAAAAAAACCATAACAACTTGAAAGGAAAAAATGATGAAAAAAACTGTTGCATTAACTGTAATGCTGTGCGGTTCGCTTTTCGCACAGGACATCGTGAAGAACGGGAGTTTTTCACAAATAGGCAGTAATACCCTCCCTCAGAACTGGCAAGACAAAAGTATGAGCTGGTCTGTAACAGACAGTGATGGCTCTGCTGACACTTTCTCTGTACAATTCAATGGTGCAAAAAAAGGCAAAGGCGAATTGCGTCAGAACTTGGTCTGCAAAAGCAATACCGAATATAAATTGAGCGTATTTTTCAAAAAAACAGGCAATCGTCTGCCTTATGTCAAAATCCTTGACAGCAAAAATACCGTAATCGCCTCTGTCAAAGCTGATGCCAAAATCAATGACGAATGGACTGAATACACTGCATCATTCAAGACCCCGAAAACCAAAAAGATTTATGTAGTAATCAGTGCCGAAGGTACAGACGGTGTTGCCAAAGTTGACAATATCAGCATTATTTCTGCCAAAGATGCAAAAAAAGCAAAAAAAGCTGCAGTTTCCAATCTTTTCATTCCTCCTGCCGGTGCGGTCAATATCGCTTTGAACCGTCCCTACACCATGTCCCGTAAAGCCAGTTATCAACGCTCCCAAGACGCAGGAGATGCTGTACAGCTTACCGACGGAAAATTCACCAAAGGTCACTTCTGGACTCAAAAGAGCACAGTCGGCTGGTCAAAACAGACAATCGTTGAAATTGTCGTTGACCTCGGCAAAGTTCAACCTATTCAGGGATTTATGTACAGCTGTGCCGGAAATCTCCCCGCCAACGTCCCTTTTCCTGATACAATCAATATGTTCACCAGTTTGGATAACAAAACATGGTATTATGTCGGCGATTTGATTGAAAAAAGTTATAAAGAAGTCGGTAAACCCGATTTTGAAAAATACAATCTTTATCGTGCCGCAAGTATGAATATGCCGACCAAAGGCCGTTATGTATGTTTCCAGATCAGACAAGACCCCTCAAAACGCTATATGTTCGCTGATGAAATTATGATTTTCAAAGGCGATGATAAATTGCTCAATGTTCCCATGTCCGGAATTAAAGCTGAATCACTGGATAAATTCATTGACAGTATGCAGCTTGCAACTCATTTCCGTGAGGATGCTGATTACATTCTCAAAAATGCAGACAAACTTTCTGCCGCACAGAAAAAAGATTTGGCTGACAAATTCAATGAAATTCTCAAAAATCCCGGTCGCTTTGACCGCCCATCTGATAAAGAATTTATTCCTGTCCTGCCCATGCACAAGGAACAGGAAAAACTTTTCGCTCTCAACAATATCGTTTTGAGAGCCAACGGTTACACTCAACCGATTTTCTGGCAGAACAATCGCTGGGACAATCTTTATCCCGTTGCATTGCCCCCAAAAGGTTCAACTCCTGCAGCAGTTAAAGTTGACATGATGGCAGGTGAAGTCCGTAGTGAATCAATCAACATTCTCAACCCGACTGACAAAGTCATTGATTACAAAGTTTCTGTTGAAGGTCTTCCCGCCAACGCAAAACTCAGCTGCCGTGAAGTTCTTTTCGTTGATACCAAACAGAATATTTATACCGCATCCGCTCTCAAAGACGGTCAGGGCAATTCTGTTACTGTCAAAATTCATCCCGGTATGAGCCGTCAGATCTGGTTCACTCTGGTCAAACCCGACCTCAAACCCGGTCTTTACAAAGCAACCGTCAAAGCAACTGCCAAAGATGCTCCGACTATTACAATTCCGTTTGAACTTGCCATCAGTACTGTTAAATTCCCCGCCCGTCCCCGTATGCATATCGGCGGCTGGGATTACCTTGACCACGGCGGTAAATATTACAAAACTCCCGGCAATGTTGCTCCCAACCGCAAAATGCTGGAATACATTTACACCGACTGCCCCTGGGCAAAACGTTCAATTCTTCCCACCGGAGCAAAATACAACAAGGAAGGCAAACTCCTCAACCCGACAAAACTCAACACCAAACGCTGGGATAAATGGGTCGCCATGTTCCCCGATGCCCGTTATTACTGCATTCATATCTCCTCTCGTTACAGAAACAGCTGGGGCGGTGAAAAATACGGTTCACAGCGTTTCCAGCGTATTCTTACTGAATATATGACCGCTTTTGCCGCTCATCTCCGCAAAACAGGCATTGACCCGAAAAGAGTCGTTCTCCACCTCGTTGACGAAGCTCGTAATCACTCTTACGACCAAGTCTTTATCAACTGGGCAAAAGCCATTAAGAACAGCGGTGCAGGATTTACAATTTATTCAAATCCGATTTACGGCAATCCCCAGAGAGATGCCATGCCCGAACTCTTTGAATACAGCGATATTCTCTGTCCCAATCTGCTCTACATTTCAGGCAATCCGGTTGCACTTGAGTTCTACCGCAATCTGACAAAACAAGGAAAACAGTTCTGGTATTACACCTGCCACGGACCTTCCCGTCTGAATGACCCTGTCTATTATTACCGTGCACAGGCATGGCAGGTATTTGACATGGGCGGCGACGGCTCATTCTTCTGGGCATTCGGCTGCGGCGGCGGTCAGGGCGATTCATGGCATCCCTATACTCAGGTTTGCGAATACTCTCCCTATTATGTCTCAAAAACTGATGTAATGGCTGCCAAACAGTCCGAAGGTGTTATGGAAGGTGCAGAGGACTTTGAATATCTCGCAATGCTCAAAGACCGTGTCGCTGAACTCAAAAAAGCAGGTAAAAAATCTGCTGACATCGACGCTGCCGAAAAATTGATTACCGAAGGTCCCCGCCGTGTCATCAACGCATACGCCGCTGATGAAAACGGCAAGAGAGTCAAATACTCCATTCTCGTCAGCAGAATTCACTGGATAAATAACCATGACCGTTCAGTTCCGGATCAGGTTCGTCTCGAAGCTCTCCGTCTCCTTGAAAAATTGCAGAAATAAGGAAAGTAATATGAAATACATGACTGCAATATTAAGTTGTTTGTCCATGCTTTCATTGCATGGAGCTCCGATGAAACTTTATACGCTCGGAACAGGAGCAGGAAGTCCCACTATGACGAGGGATAATTCCTGCACCTTTTTGCAGACCTCAAAATATGCTTATCTGATTGATGCAGGATGTCATGTTTCATCAAAAATCATCCGTAAAGGGTTGGATTTTAATGATATCAAGGCTGTATTTATTACCCATATGCACGAGGACCATTTCGGCGGTCTGACAAGTTTTCTGAAAAACCGTATGCATAAATACAGCCCCTACACCCGTCCCGGCAAATGGAAGGGATTCTGGCCTGAAATCTGGATGCCTGATGCTGACGGTATCAAAGCATTTGATATGCTCATGAATGTTCAATTACGCGGAGAGGGCAAGGAAAAAATCATTTGGAAACTTATCAAACCCGGACCTTTTTATGATGACGGTCATCTGAAAGTTACCGCTATTCCAAATAAGCATTTCAAAGTGAATGATGAATATCTGCCCTCATACTGTTTCCTTTTTGAAGTTGAAGGCAAAAAAATCTTTTTCACCGGCGATTTACGCAACGATCTGTCAGATTTGCCAATCGATGCAGCCAAAGATGCCGATTTGATTCTCTGTGAGTTCACTCACTATGTTCTTTCAAGACATTACGACATCTTTCAGAAACTTAACCCCGGCAAACTTGTTTTCAACCACGTTGCAAAGCGTAATGAAATACTTTTTTCTGATTTCAAAAAAGTTATAAAATACCCGGCTTTTATAGCAAATGACGGCGATGTATTTGAAATAAAGTAACTGTAAAGGTGTTTTAGAGATAATTTTTTTGAATTGAAAATCAGTCTGCGTTTAGTACACAGCCAATTATTTTAAGTATACAAAAAATTCCCTCCGTTTTCAAATTTTATGATCGCAGAGGGAATTTTTTTGTATAATTCTTTGTATTAAACAAAGATTTATTTGTTGCAGGGAGCTGGTTGAACAGATCAATCAAAACGGATGAGCATTACGGAAAATGCCGACATAGTAATTTCACCATCTTTGAATAAGGGCAGATTATTTTCGGTGAAAGTGAGATCATTATCGGTAATGAAACACATTCCTTTGCCGGAACATCCGTTTGTATCAAATTTGATTATCTGCGGATGAGCTGCCCGGTTGACTGCCAGAACTGCCTTTTTGCCGGTGTTTTCATTTGAAGCCGCAAGAGCATATATATCGTTATTATCGGCGGTGATTTCAACACTGTTTTCGGTTCCGAGTTTATAAAGTTCATTGAACATCCTGAAAATATAGAATGTTTTACTCGGCATACGTCTTGAATTTTCCCATATTGCCCCGTAATTTGCCATCGGCTGACCGTCATAATACATTGCTTTGTCGACGGGACTTGCCTGAAGCAGGCAAAATGCAGCCGCGACAAAGGATGCCCCGCGGCAGTTACGCATAGCATCAAAAACAGAAATTCCGGCTTCCGTATCCATAACATTCCATTCATTGAGCATAATTTCAGCATTACCGAGACCGTATAATTTCAACTGTTCAGCAGCATAGACTGAATATCTTGCAATCCGGTCGAGATCATTGGTATAAATATGCCATGAAAAAAAGTCGAGTACGGCTCCGGTTTCCGGAGCAGTTATATATTTGCAGAAATCGTGAAAATATTTCAGCCACGGAGCACGTCTTTCATCATCCGGATTATCAATTGCATAAAATCCGCAGGCGGCATATCCGCCGAATTTCAAATGCGGGAAGACTGATTTCAGATAATTACTGGTAACCCGATAAAGTTCAAAATATTCCTGATCGGTTCCTGTCCACATATCTTTATTGTCAGGTTCGTTCCATATTTCCCAATATTTAATATTTAGGAAAAGTCCATTTGCCCAGCCTTCGTTGTAATGGCGGATGATATGTTCGCAAATTTTCGCCCATTTATTATAATCTGACGGCGGATTGATGCGCCGTACTTGAATATCACGGGCAGTTTCGATGGTTACGCCGAGGCGGTAAACAATTTCGCAACCTGATGCTTTGAGATTTTTAAGCAGAGCATCGGTAAAAACAAAATCGTAAGCTGCCGGATCTTCCGGATCTGCATTGAAGTCCGGAAAAACATTGGGCACATCAATCAGAATACCTCTGCCGTATGCGCCGCCTGTATCATGCAGGCGGCAGTACGGAATACCGAATTCGATAAATTCCGGAATCGGATTATAATAATCCAGAGGACAATTATTAATTCCGTGCAGAGGTTTTATTTTTCTGCCGGTTGTTTTAGTAAAATCGACTTTCAAACTGTTCATATTTTCACCTCATATATCAAAATCAAATCCGTCAAGATGGTCGTTATTCAAATTGCCGAACATAATACACGCCTGCAACGGAGGCAGACAGGAAAAAAGTTCGACGTGAAAAAGATGTCTGCTGCCGTTTTGCAGAGGCAGGGCAAATACCGCTCCTCCTTCCGCACGATGGAATGACGGAAGCATTTTCAATCTGGAGTGATGATTCATAAGACGTCTGTCATCCATCCATAACCGCATTCCGACATCTGCGGTGGCAGAACATACTATTTCATCCTGCGGTACTTCGTTGTTGTCAACGGTCAGGAAAGAGAATAAATGCAGAAGTTCCGCATTTTTTGCAAATCTGGAAAGGTCCATAAAAAATGAATTGAATTCAAAAATGTTTGATTTCAAATTTTCCGGACATTTGCCGCTGGTCTGCAATTCTTTTTTGATTGCGGCAATATCGTGTTCAGTTCCGTTCAGAACAAGCCATTTTGAATGTACGGTATTTTTTATTCCTTCCGGCAATTTACAGGGAACATACGGCGGATAAGGTTCAGACGGCAGTTGTTTGAAAAGTTCGTCATGCAGTTCTGCTGTCTGTCTGACAAGTTCTGTCATCGTCAGCGGCACTCCGGGAACAGATGAAACAAAATCGCTGAGAATAAGTTTTTCATCCATTTTTTCCAGCCATTCCGGCGGAAAAATTTCTTTCCCTCTGGCAATACCCAGAAATGCTCCGGCTGACGCCGCTGTGCAGTCAGCATCCCTGCCGAAAGAAATTGCCATCAAAACCGTTTTGACAAAATCACCGTGTCCGCGTAAAAGAGAATGAACCACAAAAGCAAGATTCATAACACAATCTGTGAAATTCGGTATCCGCTGAAGATTTAAAAGCAGATAATTGCGGGCATCTTCATCACTTGTGCCATTGTCATATTGTCTGAAAACTTCGGCTAAAACAGAGTAAAGACGGCTGGAACGATCAATCTGTTCCAATGCACTGCGCAGAGAGGATTCAATGTCCGAAGTGACACAGGCGATTGATTCCGCAGTTGCCATAAAAATTTCACCGCGGACACCGTCGCCCCAGTGGTCGACTTCTGCATCCTGCTGAGCAAAATATGCGGCGGCATCCGGGCGTCCGGCAAAAATCAGAGCCCATATTTCCGAACGGATGGTTGCACCCATACCGTCTGCGAAAAAGTTATTGTATCTGCCGCTCAATGGCGGCATGATGCCGTGTTTCATATTGTGTAGAGCAATGCTGTATTCATCGACTCCGTGTTTGATAATATCCTGCCAGTAAGCGGCAAGTTTGCCGCAGGTCAGATTGAGACCATGTTTTTTCAATGCGTCCAGCCAGACCAGCTGCAGTTCAAGATCGTCATTGGGAACATCGCTGAGGCAAATCTCATCCTGCTTCAAATTTACAGTGTATGGAACACCCTCATACGGCATTCCGATTGCACCGGCAAGATTTTTACCGATCCAGCATCCCTGAATTTTGTCATAAAAAGATGACATAAACGTAAAATACTCCAAAATTTATTTTGTTTTGATTGTTACTGTAATGCTGCCTTTGCCGGCAGGCTGCTTCAAGTCATATCCCAAACGCTGCGGTATTTTCTTTCCGCGTGCCTTTGAGGTGAATTTTTCATTGGAAAACAGCAATTCTCCGCAGTCTGCGGCAAAAGAAAACTGCAAATTTTCAGTTTCCGGATTTTTGCCGCTGATATTGAATTTGTCATAACTTATGAGAGCCGCACCGAATTTTTCCGGTTGGGAAAATTCAAATTCATCCGTAATCTGCAGTTGTGCAGGTTTACGGGTATAAATAAAAGTTCGATGCAGTTTCTGCAATGTTTTGGCATTCGGATAGCCGACCTTCAAATCAAGTTTGAAAATAACTTTGCCGTCTTTTGCGGAATATTCCAGAACTTTTGTTCTGCGTGTGCCCGGCGACTGAAACTGTCCGGCAACAACCGGAACCGGATGTCCCCACGAAGAGGCAAATTGGTTGGCATAGCGGCCTTTGGCTGATGCAAAATACTCTCTGTTGTAAACCGGCACGCCGGGATCACCGCAAATGATGCGCCCATTCAGACCGATACAGAAAGAACCCAGGTCATTATGGTTGTGATCTTCGAAGTTGTATCCGCCTTTGGCAGCGAATGAGAATCCATCCTTATTGCGGCAGACAACAACCATATCTCTGCGGAAAAAAGAATCGTCTGAACGCTTTCCGGCAGTATCCGGCAATTTTGCAGAACGCAATTTCATCAGCCGTGCGCCTCTGGCAATATCTTCTGCCAGACACATTCCGTGATTTACGCTCCAATCTTTCTGATAAAACTTTGCATTCGCCGCCTGATTGCTGTGCAGGTCAAGCTGACCGCGCAAATATGACGGAATCTCATTTTGCGGCAGACCGTCAACTCCGGAATCCGCAAACGGCGGATAGAGAATATTGCCGTCCATACTGAAATTAAACGGATACTGGAAAACTTTTTCCATCTTTTTTTTGTACGGTGCAAAAATATCACATCTGCCGTCAGTCAGTTTCATAAACATTTCCTGACAGTCAAGCAGTCTGGAAACTCCCATTGCATAATATCCCACCCCTTCATGCTGATAACCGTCATCATCGAAATTACGGATATAAATTTCCAGAGACGCTTTGATATTGGCAAGGAAAAGTGCCAGATCCTCACCTTGCAGAAAAACCGCCGCCGCATTGAGAACGCCGATATTGACAAAAGGATTCCAATTGTTTTTGTCACGGAGATAAATCGCATGATAAACTTTTTTGAAATCTTTTTCTGCAACAGTTTTGCGAAAAGGAGCGAAACATTGTTCCTCCATTGCATCCTTTACGAGTTTTACGGTTTTTTCCGGAAGTTTATCCTGCAATATCCAATAAGCTTCACTTATATCACGGTATTTCCGGCAGGAAAAAAGGTCAAATACCGGAGTGCGGGGAGTATAAAGTTTTTTAAACTCCCCGTATAAACGTGTTGCCCCCTGACTCCACGGATATTTTTTGCAGTACAATTCAAGGCATTCAGCAACAGCATTCAGATATCTGCCGTTATTTTCTTTTGCCTCCATAATTGTCCATACTGCAATGCGATGTGAAAAATCTTTCCATTGTGCAGAATTTCCTGGCATCGGCAGTTTCAGCAAACGTTCCGCCTCCTTGCAGGTATTGTCTGTCACCGGATATTTCGCCCAGAATTCACGGTCGGAAATTTTCGGAGCAATGCCGCAATTTTTTCCATTCAGCACAGAACGTATCTTTTGTATTTCCGCGTCGGAAACTCCGAGAAAATTTTTTTCAGCTCCCTGTATCTGTATCAGAAAAAGCAATAAAAATATATTCAAAAAAAATTTCATATCAAACCTTTATCAATTGCAGATGTTTACACCCCAGAGTTTTCTGTGGTCATCATTCGGAGAGTTGTAGAATCCGCGGAAATTATATATTTTGTACCATTTGACACTGCCGTCAACGAGAGCGGCAATACTGCCTTTGCTGTGGTCATCAAAAAGCGGGTCAGCATTGGTACTGCTGCCGGTACGCCAGTCGTGAAGTGAGTCAAAGTCGCAGCAGTAGAGTGCCTGTGTGGCATTGCCGTAAGCAACAGGATAATTGTTGTTGTCAAGAGTAAAACCACCGTATGAACGTCTGTTGGCACAGGTGAAAAGAATTGCTTCTCCCCATTTAAAACGTCCGATTTTACGTTCTGCAACGTAGTGATGTCTGGCGGAGTTGCCTTTTTTCAGACATTCATTCAAAAGATAAGAAACAATTTTGTCATCTGCGGCATGATATGTTTTTTTAGTTGCAACCGGACATTTCAGTACGGTGTAATTTTTTGAAAGGTATTCGGCAAATTTATACATCCAGGATTCTTCTTTTGTGCAGGAAGCATTACCGGCATTAGGCATACCCGGAGTGTAATCATTATTATCACCGGAATATTGTAATGAAGCAGAGCCGATGGATTTCAAATTTCCCATACAGTTGGCTGTTCTGGCACGTTCACGGGCTTTGTTGAGAGCAGGGAGCAGCATACCGGCAAGAATTGCAATAATGGCAATAACAACAAGTAATTCAATCAAAGTGAAATTGCCAATAATGTTTTTTGATGTATTTTTCATGTTATGTTCCTTTTTTACATTTTATTTTTTGTTCCAGCTCAATTTTGCAGCATTAATTTTTACCTCCTTTTGTTTTTTGCGGCAGAATTGGCTTTTTTACTACTGCAATCGGTTGCAGTGGGTAAAAAATTTTTAAAAATTAATGTTAGTTACGGGTAAAACCATATTGATTTTTTGTGAATTTTCCTCTTCTATATGTTCAATAAGTTTATTTACAGCAGTGCTGCCCATAGTGTTGTGGTCACACTTGTACGAATAAAGATTCTGAGCGTTTATCTCTCTGATGCCGTCGGCACCTGCAAGCACAAAATCTTTCTGCGGCACGAAATTATTTTCTTTTGCGGCTTCTATCACTCCGAGAGCAATCAAGTCATTGGCACAAATCACAGCATCAAAATCCAACGTTTTTTTGCCGCTGAATATCTTCTGTCCGCGTATATAACCTGATTCTTTGGTGAAATCTCCGTCGAGTACAGTTATATTTGCCGGAGAGAGGTTCTCATAGATGAGAGCATCTTTGAAGCCCTTGAAACGTTTTTCTGTAATTGAAACGCGTTCGGAACCATTCAGATAAATAAACTTGCGGGCTCCGCCTGCATAAATTGCTCCGGTCAAATCAAAACTGCCTTTATAATCATCGTGAGAGATGGATGAACATTCTTTGTTCTGCTCCGATAGCGAGTTGATCATAATCACCGGCCATTTGAAAAGTTCTTCCGCATAAACATCCACTGTCAATGCACCCCAGATAATAAGTCCGTCAATGCTGTTTGACTGCAGAAGCGAAAGATATTCTTTGTTGTTAATATAATTCTGATTGCAGAAAATCAATTGCAGACGGTATGCGGAGCGGCATATCGCTTTTTCAATCCCGCTCAAAACTTCAATAAAGTTGATATCGTAAAAAATGGATTCATTATTAACATTTGACGGTATCTGCAAACCTATAACGCGACTTTTGTTGTTTGCCAGTCTTTGAGCATTGATATTTGGGTGGTAGTTCAATTTTTTTGCAGTATCAAGAATAAGTTTTCTCGTTTCGGCAGAAACAGGTATTTTTGTCTGCACGTTATTCAGCACACGGGAGACGGTACTGCGTGAGACATTGGCATATTCTGCTATATCTTTTATATTGCAATTACGTTTCATTTTTGTCTTGATTGGATTTATAAGCTACACTGCAACCGATTGCAACTAATATAACATCAAGTTTTATCATTGTCAAATCCAAAAATAAAAAAAACAACTTTTTTTGTTTGCTTTACTCCGTTCAGTGCATCTGCATTGTGTGTAAATACAAAGATTTTTTAATGATACAAGCAATAAAAAATCACTGTCTCCCGGTATCATTTGTACTGACGAGGTAAAAAAACAAATTTTGTATTTTTACAGGTTGTTTTTTTATCGTAAGTGTGTATATTGTCAAGTGTTACTTTTTTATACGCTCTGTTCCATTTGAGGGGAGATAATGAAATTAATTTTTTGAGAAAAAAATTGAGGGGTTTGGGGTATAGTGTTTTGCGTAAGCAAAAACACGGCAATACCCCTGATGTGGCTAATCCGGCGGAAGATTTGATTGCTCATTCCCTAAAAAAAGGGGAGGAGCAATCGAACATTCCGCCGAAAAAATAGCTAAACACCACACAGCCGCCGACATTCACGCGCCAGCGTCACATCGCTCCGGGTCGTACCCGGCGCCGGGGATACAAGGGGGCGGCGTAAGCCCCCTTGTAATAAAAAATCAGTCT
>JAFVUZ010000073.1 GCA_017502435.1 Lentisphaeria bacterium | reverse complement strand
TTTTTTAGGGAATGAGCAATCAAATCTTCCGCCGGATTAGCCACATCAGGGGTATGCCGTTCGTTGCTGTCGCAACTCACTATACCCCCGAACCCCCTCAATTTTTTTTATTATCAGTCAATGTTTAGTACAGAGCCAAATAAAAACTGAGTTTTTTGGGTGGGTCAGCCAGACTTCTTGCAATAAAAAAGGTCTGAGCCCGTAATTTTATTTCGAGCCGCCGTAAGGGTAGGGGAGATATTGCGTACTGCGTGTCGGAGACAGGAGTTCGCCGAGTATTTGTATATACCTGAAAGCGTCTTCATGAACTGCATTGCAGAAGCATAACGAGGTCATGAATTTCAACAGTTGTGCATGGTCAAAAATTTTGTAATCACTGAAATCGAGTTTTCTGACCTGCCAGTGTGCAGCAATATCACAAATCAGATTTTCTGCAGGAGCATAAATGTAGAATTTCTGTCCGAAATATATTGCCTGTAAATTTGTATTCAAGTTCAGAACTTCATTTATTGCCAGCAGCAGTGCCGCAAGAAAGGAGTTGCTGCCGTTTTTGGTGTCGATAACTGCTCCAAGCATGAAAAGATTGCCGGATGCACTGCTGTCCGGGAATGATATGAACTGGTGATTTTTCATGAAATTTGCAAGTGTTTTCAGTGAGTCCGTTTCAAGAATCGGATATGTCCGTATAAAATTGGCATAAGTTTTGGCAAGTTCAACTGACGAATCATGATCGAACCATATCAGATGCATTGTCTGCAAAACATCTCCGAGTATGAAATTTCCGTTACGCCGCTGCAGAATGCTGAAAAGTTCAAACCTGCGTTGTTTGACTGTCAGAAGAACCTGCATCTGGTGACTTCTTTTTCTCAAAACAGGATTGTCACATTCCTGCAGCTGCAGCAGAATCTCTTCGCTTTCCGGACCGTATTGACTCAATAGTTTGACCATGGCGACACGGGCTATATCATCCTCATCGGTAAGGAGTTTCAGCAATGCTTCAAGAGACGGTTCGGCGTATTTCATGCATCGGGTGCTTTCTTGCGGACGGGGAAAATACCGACAAGTGCATCGGAGGCGATTTTTTTGACATCGTTGGGGAAATCACTGCGGAGTATCCAGCGGAGAAATCCCGGATCTTCGACTGCAATATCGGCGAGTTTTGCACCTGCATTTTTACCGAAATTGATTATCACATCATCGCCGGACCATTTGAAACGACGGTTGCGGTCAACGGCATCAGGATCGCTGTTGTCGCAGAATTCGTTGAGTTCGTCCATATTGCGTGGAATTTCCGGATGTTTGGCAAGCTGTCCCATAAAGACATCCAGTGTGGCCTGCGTATCAGCGGCAGCACTGTGGGCATCTTCAAGTTTTTTGCCGCAGAAAAATTCGTATGCCGCAGAAAGTGTTCTGGGATAGAGACGGCAGAATATATTGAAAACATCTATGATACGGCAGTTGTCTGCACTGTATTCGACACCGGCACGTGCAAATTCAGCTTCGAGCATCGGAATATCAAATTTGACGATATTGTATCCTCCGAGGTCGGAATCTGCGATGTAATTTTTCAGATTCTGTGCGATGTCACGGAATTTCGGAGCATCGGCAACGTCAGCATCATAAATGCCGTGAATGGCACTTGCGGCTTCAGGAATATGCATTTCAGGATTTACTCTGCGGGTATTGCTCTGTTTTCTGCCGTCGGGAAAAATTTTGATGACGGAGATTTCCACGATGCGGTCTTTGCCGATATTTGTGCCGGTGCTTTCAATATCAAAAAAAACTACCGGTTTTTCGAGAGTTATTTCATTGGTCATAGCGTTATCTTCAGTAAATGATTATTGATATATTGTCTATGGCACCGGCACTGAATGCGGCGGCAACAAGTTTGTTGACAGCCTGCCGTGAGTCCGGTGTGTTGCTGAGAATAGTGATAATGCGGTCATCATCAACCATGTGAGTCAAGCCGTCGGAGCAGAGCATATAACGGCTTGAGGGACGGCGTTTTAAAGTATTGATCAGCGGGGATTTGGGATCATTATCTTCGATGGACTTGGTTGTGCCGACGGATTTGGTGATCAAGTTGCCGAGTTCGGAACGTCCGAAACTATTCTGTCCGGCATTGGGCAGAAGTTCAATATTTTTCTGTAAAAAGGTATGATCAACGGTAAGACAGACAAGTTTGCCATTATCTCTGAAGTCATAAAAACGGCTGTCTCCGGCATGGATGACGACAATATCTTTCGGCATTATGGCGGCGGCGACGATGGTACTGCCCATTGGGGATTCAACGAAATCTGATTTGCAGTTCAGTTGAAAAATCCGGCTGTTGACTTCACTCAGGGTTTCACGCATGAAACTTTCCATGATTTTCGGGTCTTCGATATTCATGGCTTTGCGTTCCTCCCAGATTTCCAGAAAGTATTGACAGCACAGGCGGCTTGCGACTTCGCCGTGAACATTGCCGCCTATACCGTCGGCTACGATAGCGAGCTGGTTGAGCCATGATTTTTCGTTGGTATAGAGAAAGGAATCTTCATTGCGGCGGCGTACTTTGCCGGTGAGAGAGATTCCGTAAGGAGAATTATTTCTGTCCATTTTACAACCTCACAGTGCCGACAATATCGGATACTTTGGCGATATTGTGTTTATCAAGATATTCATTTATGCCGTCAAGGATTTTGATTGCGGCATAAGGATCGACAAAATTTGCAGTTCCGATGGCGACCATGGATGCACCGGCGATCATGAATTCGATTGCATCTTCAGCATTCATGATGCCGCCCATACCGATAATCGGGACGGATACGGCTTTGGCAACTTCATAAACCATTTTGATTGCCACGGGTTTGACTGCGGGACCGCTCAAGCCGCCGCAGACGTTGGCGAGTTTGGGGCGGTGTGTTTCAATATCAATAGCCATGCCTCCGAGAGTATTGATGAGAGAGAGCATATCAGAACCTTCATCGACGGCGGCTTTGGCGAAGTCGGTGATTTTGGTCACATTGGGGCTCAATTTGGTAATGAGCGGAATTGTGGTATTTTTTCTGACTTCGCGAACTACGGCGGCGGCAAGTTTCAAATCTGTACCGAAAGCAGCACCGCCCTCTTTGACATTGGGACATGAGATATTGATTTCGAGAGCGGCAATATCATCTTTGGCAGTTTCCATCATTGCGGCGACTTCGCCGTATTCCTCAAGGGTTTTGCCCCAGATATTGACAAAGACGGTCGCTCCGACTTTTTTCAGAAAGGGGAGGTAGTTTTCGTCATGGAGAAAGTGTTCTGCCCCCGGCCCCTGCAAACCGATGGCATTGAGCATTCCGGAACGGACTTCAGCGATACGCGGCATTTTGTTACCGTCGGAAACTTCCATACGGATACCTTTGACGGTTACGCTGCCGAGTTTGGAAATATCATAATAATCGTGATATTCTTTGCCGTAACCGAAAGTTCCGCTGGCGGTGGTTACGGGATTTTTTACGGTCAAACGACCGAGATTTACAGTTAAATCAGCCATTTTATCATTCTCCGACGTAAATATCATTAACATTGAAAACCGGACCGTCCTTGCAGGAACGGGCATAACGCCAATGCTGTTCGTTGTCTGCATTGACTTTGACAACACAGCCGAAACAGCTGCCGACGCCGCAGCACATCCAGGAATCCAGACTTATCTCACCTGCAAGTTTTTTGTCCTGCAGCAGTTTGCTCAAAGCGATCAGCATCGGATGCGGACCGCAGGCACAGAACATAAGTTTTTTGCCGGCATAATCTTTGAGTACGTCATCCAGAAGTTCAGTTACAAAACCTTTTTTGCCGAGACTTCCGTCATTGGTGGCAATGCGGCTGTCATACCCGAGAGCTTCATAAGCATCATTGAGAATTACATCCGCTTCGGTACGGGCTCCGAGCATGAGGACGCCTTTTTGTTTGGCATTTTTTGCAGTGAGGTACATGGCGGCACTGCCGTATCCTCCGGCGACGAAGACCGGAATGGTATCGTCTGCGATTTGAGTGTAGCCGACACCGAGCGGGCCGAGGAGGTCGCAGGAATCTCCGGCTTTAAGTTGTGACATGGCCAGAGTTCCTTCGCCGACGACCTTGTAAACGACAGTTACAGAGTTGTCATTTTTGTCAGTATTGTGAATACTGAACGGGCGGCGGAGCAGATGAGCCTCAAGGTTGTTGATTTTCACATGGACGAATTGACCTCCGACTGCTGTTGCGGCAATATCGGGGTGAAAGAAGCGGATACGGTAATAGCCGCCTTTCAGATTGGTGTTTTCGATAATTGTTCCCGGTTGCATAATTAACTTTCCATATTTATATTAAAGATAAAATTTCTTATAAACAGAGCCTCATTGACTGGAAATTTGAAACTGAAAAGCAGTTTTTCGGTCAAATTTACAACGTGCAGAGCTTTATCCGCATCTATTTTGTCAAAAGTTATATTGTCAAAAAATTCAGGATTGGGCAGCGCTTTGACTTCTGCTCCCTGCGAAAGCATAAAAAGTTCGGAAAAAAAGCATTGAACGGCATTGAGAAACATTTTGCGTTTGCTCATATAAAGTCCGGCTCCGCTATCCTCCATGGATTTTGTCATTTTTTTTGCGATGCGTTCATCTATCTCTTTGACTGCGTTGATTTTATCTTTCCATAGAAGTTCATTTTCCTTTTCCGCCTCATCTTTGAGAGCAGCGGCGATTTCGATGATTCCTGCTGCACACTGTTCGAGTTTGACAGAATCGTTTCCGGCATTGAATGCATCAAAGAGCAATGGATAAAGTTTCTCCGCACCGGCGAAGTCAAAATTTATATGTCCGGCAGGCAGAACAATGCTGCGGCATCGTGAAATCGTAGTCGGCAGCAGAACTCCTGAATTGCCGGTCACCAGAATTATCATACTTTCCGGCGGCGGTTCTTCAAGCGTTTTCAAAAGAGCATTCTGTGCCTCTGCATTCATGCGGTCGGCATCGTAAATTATACCGGTTTTCTTTTTGGCTGAATCAATATTGGTCAGTGAAAAAGTGGAGGTGAAATAGCGGATGCTGTTTTCCTGCGGGTTTTCAGCTTCACCGACTTTTATCTGGTAAGCCTTGCCTTCGGGGGTGACTTTGACCAGTCCGCTGTAAGTGCCGTTTTCGATAGTGCGGCAGATTCTGCAGACGGTGCAGGGGGCGCCGTTTACACTTTCGGGACAACAGGCAAGCTGTGCGAGAGCGAGAGTAAAATCGTTGCGGTCTTTTTCCACTTCGGACTGAATCAGAAAGGCGTGGGCTATTTTATCATCCTTTTTCGCCTTCTCAAGTGCTTCAAACTGAAGGGGAAAGCGATTTCTGACATCATTGTAAAAGCTCATGCAAAGCCTCCATGATATTCTGATGGATTTCCTCTATTGAACGTGAAGCATCGACGACGGCGACTCTATCTTGTTCACTTTCAGCTATTTGCAGAAATCCATTCATGACGTTTTGATGAAATTCCAGATTTTGAGATTCAAAGCGGTCAAAAACTTCCTTGTCACCGTAGCGTACACGGGTGCGTTTAAAGCCCTCTTTTATATCAAGTTTCATTAAAATTGTGGCATTTATTTTGAGGGGGGCGATGGCAAATTCGTTAAGAATACGGATATTTTTCATATCCATATGGCGTCCGCCGCCCTGATAGGCACAGGTGGAGTCGGTGAAGCGGTCGCAGAGGACGCATTTGCCTTCAGCAAGAGCCGGAAGTATTTTATGCTTAACGTGTTGCGAGCGTGCAGCCTCTATGAGCAAAAGTTCCGTTTCGGGGCTGATTTTTTCGTCACCGTTGTAGTGTTTTATGATATTTCTGAGCTTCTCGGCGAGCGGAGTGCCGCCGGGTTCTCTGGTCAGCAGGCATGGAACGCCGTATTTTTCGATGGCTTGGGCGGCAAGTTGTATCTGAGTTGTCTTGCCGGCACCCTCCGGGCCTTCAAAAGTAATGAATTTTCCGCTAAAAATCTCTTTCATAAGTCCTGATTTCAAAAAAATATTAAAAAAAAGCATTTTGGAAACTATACTACATTTGCTTAAATCTTCAAATGGTTGTATATTGTTTTATGCAATTTTTTTTAAAAATTTTCAAAATATGACAAGAAAAAGGAAAAATTATGTCAAAAGTATTGAATCGTGACACTTATTTGTCAAAAAATGTCGGCAACTTTCAGGACACAATCGAAATCAACGGCTGCAAGTATATCAAAGTTGATGACCTCCGCTACGGAACCAACCCCCATCAGGTCGGCTGTTTCTACAAAAAAGCCGGTCAGGAATCCGTTATCGGTGATATGAAGATTCTCAAAAACGGCAAATCCGGTCTCTCCCAGACCAACTTGGAGGATATTTCATATGCTCTCAACATCGTTAAATTCTTTGACCGTCCCGCCTGTGCGGTTATGAAACACGTAAATCCCTCCGGTGCAGCAGTTTCCTGCGGCAGTGATACATTGAAAGATGTTTATCTCAAAGCCCGCAATGCTGATAAACGTGCAGCTTTCGGCAGTGTGATTGCTTTCAACAAGAGTGTTGATGCTGATACTGCCCGTGAAATCATGTCCACTTTCTGTGAATGTGTTGTTGCTCCTGCCTATGATGACGGTGTGCTTGATATTTTCAATGACGGCGAAACTTTCAAACTCAATAAACACATCCGCATCGTGCAGTGCGGCGATATTGCCAAACTCCCCAAATATGTCGGCGATGAGGATGATATGTCAAATTATACCATTAAAGTTCTCGCTGACGGTTCAGTTGTGCTTGCCGCACCTTTGCTGACCTCTCTGCATGATGTTTCTGAACTCCGCCCCGCTGAAGCAGAAAACAAAGCCTGCGGTCATCAGAAATCTGCCATTGCTGCAACTCCTGAACAGCTTGAAGATCTGCTTTTTGCATGGTATGTCAATATCAACGTCCGATCAAACGGCGTTGTCATTGCCAAAAACGGTCAGACTCTCTCCGTCGGTACCGGCGAACAGGATCGTGTAGGCGCTATTGAACAGGCCATCATCAAATTCAAAGATAAATATGAAGGCGAAGGCACTCTGCAGGGGGCAGTTATGGCAAGTGACGGCTTCTTCCCCTTTGCCGACGGTGTTGAACGTGCCGCAGAAGCAGGTATCACTGCCATTATTTCTCCCTCCGGTTCACTGAAAGATGCAGACGTTATCAAACGTGCAAATGAACTCGGAGTTGCTCTTTATCACGCTCCCGAACGTATTTTCTCACATCATTGATATTACAGAAAGGTATTGTTATGAAAAAGAAAGAAAATAAAAAACAGATCGATGCAGAAATCAACCGCGTCCTTTTGAGCGACTTTGACAAAATCGAAAATTTTGTTGTAGGGCGCTGGAAGCAGATGTTTATCGGAGCCGGAGTTATCATTGTACTCGTTGCAATCGCTTACGGTATCATGCTCAAAAAAGAGAACAATGAACTTGCAGCTCAAAGTGCGATTGCCAATGCCGCAACAAAACAGCAGCTGATCGAAGTTATCGAACGTTACAGTTCTTACAAAGAAGCTGATTACGCCAGAATCAGACTTGCACGCATTTACTCTGCAGAAAATGATTTTGCCAAAGCACAGGAACTTTTCAAGGCTGTTGCTCAGAATACTCAGGATCAGGAACTTAAATGTCAGATGCTTCTTGATGAAGCATATATGCTTGAAAAAGCCGGCAAATTTGACGATGCCGTCAAATCTTTCATGATCATCGGCAACAACAGTATGTATGCCAAAGGGGTTCGTGCTGAAGCATATTACGGAGCAATGCGTCTTGCCATCAAACAGAATAAAAAAGATGAAGCAGCCAAAGCATTTACACAGTTGAATCTCCTGACCGGTGATGATGTCGCCGCAGTCTGGATTAACCTTGCAAAGGCTATCGAAGTAAAATAAGGTGCTGTCATGAAAAGTTACAAGGAAGAACTTCATATCTGCACCTCACGCCGCCGTGAATATGTGAATATCACCCCCAAAGTCGAAGCGGCTTTGCGTAAATCAGGTATCAGAGAAGGTTTGCTTCTCTGCAATGCCATGCATATTACAGCCAGCGTTTTCATCAATGACAATGAAAGCGGTCTGCATCACGATTTCGAGCGTTTTCTCGAAAAGGTCGCTCCTGAAAAACCGCATTCATATTATGAACACAACGGTTATGAAGATAACGGCGACGCTCATATCAAACGTCAGATCATGGGCCGTGAAGTTGTCGTTGCTGTCACTGACGGCAGACTTGACTTCGGACCGTGGGAGCAGATTTTTTACGGTGAGTTTGACGGGATGCGTGACAAGCGTATCATGATCAAAATCATCGGAGAATAAATTTTCAAGTTTTTCAACAGAGTGAAATATCTGCGGATGTTTCACTCTGTTTTTGTAATGGGCTTCAGGCAAAATCAAGTTCGTATATTCTTCAAATTGTAATGCAATTTATATGATTTTTTCTGATTTTTGCTTGACTATTTTCAAAAACGTGATATTTTAGATGCTAAACTATCCAGTTTGTCACAAGGAGATTTTGTATGGCAAAAAAACGTGCTGCTGCTGTTTTTGAATCATTGTTTGAGACTTCCGGATTGATGCAGTATCTGCATATGAAAACCGACCCGTTGATGGACAGTAATATTTCAATATCGCAGTTGAAAATACTCGGCTGCCTTTTCCGTCATCAGGGAGAGGGGATGCGTCTTAAAGATATCGCTTTTGAAATGGATATCACCCCGGGAGGTATGTCGCAGGCTGTTGATGTGCTGGTGCGGCATGGTTTTGTTGAGCGTATCAGTTCAGAAATCGACCGCCGTGCGGTTTCGATACGTCTGAGTGAAGCGGGAAAAGCAAAACGTAAAAAAATTTATGACTTTTTTGTAAGTATGACTGATGAACTTATGGAAGGGATTGCAGTTGAAGAACTGGAGGCATTCTGCCGTGTTACCGCTCAATTCCGTGCCAAACTTAATGAAAAAAAACAAACGCTGTTAACTCAATTAAGAGATAAAAATATCAAAAGCAAAAAGTAAAGGAGAAAAAAAATGAACAAAACCATTGTGACATTGGCAGTCCTCGGCACTTTCGCCGCAGCCGTCGCCGCTGATGCCCCCAAAAAATCCGCCGCTCCGAAAATGCCGGCTGTACCGAAGGTCATGGTCGAATGCGGTAAAGTTTTTGAAGCAGAAAATGTGAAGGTGCGTAATTACACCGGACACATCGTCAGCCCCGAAGTCGTCAATCTGGTGACTCGTGTTTCCGGTGATTTGGTCGAACTCGGTTTCGCCAGCGGTCAGAGCGTCAAAAAAGGTCAGATTCTTTACAAATTGAACCCCGTCCGTTTTGATGCCGCTGTCAAAAGTGCCGAAGCCCGCATCGCCGAAATCAAAGCAAAACTTGCTTACGCTGAAAATAACTACAACCGTAACAGCAGCTTGTTCACTAAACAGGTCTCTTCCAAAGATACCGTTGAAAACGCATGGAGTACCGTACAGTCTCTCAAAGCCGAACTCCTTATGGCAGAAGCAAACCTTATCACTGCCAAAGACGATTTGAATAATACCGTCATTAAAGCCCCCATCAGCGGTAAAATCGGCGGTACCAATTACACTGTCGGCAACTATCTTACTCCCGGTTCCGGCACTTTGGCAACTATCGTGCAGACTTCTCCCATGCGTGTAAGTTTTTCAATCAGTTCACGTGACTATCTCAATACTTTCGGTGATGAAAAAACTCTCAAAGGTGAAGGCAAAGTCAATATCGTCCTCGCTGATAACAAACGTTACCCCATCGAAGGAAAATTTGAATATATCGACAATCAGGCAAACCGCAGCACAGATACCGTTCAAATCAATATGCTTATTGATAATCCTGACGGGATATTGCTGGCCGGCAATACCGTTACTGTCGAACTCGTTCGCAAAAGCGATAAAAAAGTTCCCGCAGTAAGACTTTCCAGTATCATGTATGACGAAAAAGGACCCTATGTTTTTGTTGTCAATGAAAAAAATATCGTTTCCAAACGCTCCGTCGTTCTCGGCAATATGCTGCCTGATAAACAATTCGTCGTTTCAGGTCTCAAAAAGGGAGAACTCGTCGTTACTGACGGCAATCATAAAGCAATGCCCGGTCAGGAAGTTATCGTGAAAATGGAAGAAGGAGCCAATAAATAATGTTTTCCAGAATATTTATCGAGCGTCCCCGTCTCGCTATCGTCGTCAGCGTGGTGCTGGTGCTTGCCGGGGCTCTCTGTATCAATAAATTGCCGGTGGCTGAATATCCGGAGATTGCACCTCCGACTATTTCAGTTCGCGCCAGTTATACAGGTGCCAGTGCACAGGTTGTTGCTGATACTGTCGCTATTCCGATTGAAGCTCAAATCAACGGTGTTGAAGATATGATTTACTTTTCTTCAACTTGCGACAATTCAGGTAATTACAGTTGTTCAATCACTTTTAAAAGCGGTACCGATTCCGATATGGCGATGGTCAACGTTCAGAATGCTATCAAGCGTGCCGAACCAAAACTTCCGACCGAAGTTACCAAAGTCGGTCTGACCGTTGAAAAACGTTCAGGCGATATCCTCGGTATGTTCGCTTTTATGACTGACGGCAGCAAACTTGACATGCTCGCTTTGAACAACTATGTTTCAAATACTCTGCAAGACCCGATTGCCCGTATTGACGGTGTTTCATCTGCCGAAATTATGTCAATGCAGGAATATTCCATGCGTATTTGGCTCGACCCGCTGCGTATGTCAGGTCTCGGTATCAGTGTGCAGGATATCCAAAATGCCGTTGCCAGCCAGAACTTGCAGGCCGCCGCAGGTACTATCGGTTCTGAAAACAGTAACGACTATATGGAATATAAGCTGAATATTCAGGGCCGTCTGCGTACTGTTGAAGAATTCAGCAACATCGTTATCCGCTCTGACGGCAAAGGTAATATTGTCAAGTTGAGTGATATCGCCAAAGTTGAACTCGGTGCCGCAAACTATCCCGGTTATACCCGTTACAACGGCAAAGAGTGCGTCGGTCTTGGTATTTACAAAAACTCTGACGCCAACGCTTTGGATACAGTTAACAAAGTCAAGGCTGAAATTGAAAAAATTTCCAAACGTTTCCCCGAAGGTGTCAGTTACGTTGTTGCTTATGACCCGACTGAATTTATCGTTGTGTCATTGAAAGAAATCGTGACAACACTTATCACCGCATTGGTGCTGGTTATTGTCATTACCTATTTGTTCTTGCAGGATTGGCGTGCGACATTGATTCCGTCGCTGGCAATTCCTGTGGCATTGATGGCTACATTCCCGTTTATGATGGCTCTCGGCTATACAATCAACGTTCTTACTATGTTCGGTTTGATTCTGGTCATCGGGTCTCTGGTTGACGACGCTATCGTTGTGGTGGAAAACACACTTGCGTTGATGCAGCGTGAAGGTTTGACACCGAAACAGGCGGCAATCAAATCCATGGAACAGATTACCGGTGCTATTATTGCTACAACACTGGTTACCGTTGCCTGTTATGCACCGCTGGCATTTTACGGCGGTATGGTCGGCAGTATTTACATGCAGTTTGCTGTTACTATGTGTATTTCTCTTTGTATTTCAACCTTTGTTGCTATGACATTGAGTCCGGCATTGTGTGCGACTATTCTGCGTCCTTATGAAATCAATGATTTGAAAATTTTCAAACCGTTCAACTTCGTACTTGACAAATACCGTTCAGTATATTTGAAATTTGTCAGCTTCTTTGTCCGTAAAGCAATTCTTACTGTGATTGTTCTTGCTGCGACCATGGGAGCTATCTATTACTTCTTTGACAAGATTCCGAGTTCATTTTTGCCGACCGAGGACAAAGGTGCTTTGCTGACCAATATTTCACTGCCGCCCGGTGCAACTTTGAAACGTACCGAAAAGGCATTGAAAGATTTCCGTGAAAAAGTCCAGAAACTTGAAGGTGTGCAATCCTGCTTTACAGTTTCCGGATTCAGTTTCCTCGATGGTGCAGGTGAAAATAACGGTCTTATCATTGTCAAACTTGATAACTGGGAGAAACGTAAACGTCCGGATTTGCAAATCGGTCCCATGCTGGAAAAAGTACAGAAGGCAACATTTGATATTGCCGCTGCCAAAATTATCACTTTTGTACCGCCCGCAATTATGGGTCTCGGTGTGACCGGCGGTGCGTCATTCATGCTGTCAGGTGACGGTGAAGTTAATCCCCGTGAACTGTCCGCACTTTCCAAAAAGGTAGCTTATGACATCACAATGATGCCGCAGTCGCTTTATGCAATGAGCAGTTATAATGCCGATACTCCGCAGCTGCAAATTGATATCAATCGTGAAAAAGCTGAAATGCTCGGAGTTCCCGTCAGCAATATTTTCCTTGCTTTGCAGAGTGAATTGGCTTCATTCTATATCAATGACTTCAACTTGCAGGGTGATACATTTTATGTAAAAATGCAGTCAAAAGGTATCCGCCGCGGTACTACTGACGACATTATGGAAATCCTCGTTCCCAATGTCCGCGGAGAAATGATTCCCATGAGTTCACTTGCTTCTGCCCGCTTCATCGTCGGTCCCCGTCAGATTCAGCGTTTCAACAAGCTGACTTCTGCCAAAATGACTGCTCAAGCCGCAGCAGGTGTCACCAGCGGACAGTTGATCAATGCCATTGAAAAAATGCAGCTGCCTTCAAATTATCATATCGAATGGACAGACATGAGTTATCAGGAACGTCAGAATCAGGGACAGATCGTCTTTTTGATGAGTATTGCACTGCTGTTCGCCTATTTGTTTCTTGTCGGACAGTATGAAAGCTGGACGATTCCGCTGCCGGTTATGATGGCAGTTGCATTTGCGGTTCTGGGTGCATTGCTCGGATTGCATTTTACCAACAGCAGTTTGAGTATTTATGCTCAGTTGGGTCTGGTTATGCTTATCGGACTTGCCGCTAAGAATGCTATTTTGATGGTTGAATTCTCCAAACAGGAACGTGAAAGCGGTAAATCAATTTATGACGCTGCCATGAGCGGAGCGGACTTGCGTTTCCGTGCGGTGTTGATGACCGCATGGAGCTTCCTGTTCGGCGTGTTCCCGCTGGTCGTTGCCAGCGGTGCGGGTGCAGGGTCACGACAGGCAATCGGTATTACCACATTCTATGGTATGCTTGTTGCGACACTTGTCGGTATTGTGTTTACACCTGCATTGTATGCTGTATTCCAGCGTATCCGTGAATTTATGAAGAATATAATGCATAAATTTTTCTGATAAATTCCGTAAATGTACAAAGGCTGCTGCTACAAAACTGTTTTGTGGGGAAAAAACCTTTTTGAAAAAAGGTTCTTTTCCCCACCCCCCATTTTCCAAAAACTTTTATCGTAATTGCTTTTATTATCCTAATAAAAGCAATTACAATTTGTTTATTACAAATAATTTAAAATATATTTTACTGTAAAAATTTAAACTCCCGCATAGCAAAATAAACCATTATATTC
>JAFVUZ010000006.1 GCA_017502435.1 Lentisphaeria bacterium | reverse complement strand
TGGCTGAACACCTGACCGCCGAATACAAAGTCAAGACCCAAGGTCGCGGCAGAACCGTGGACGAATGGAAGCTCAAGCCCGACCGAACCGACAACCACTGGTTGGACTGTATCGCCGGTTGTGCCGTTTGTGCATCAATGCTCGGAGCTGCCTTGCCGGAAACTCTGCCGGTGAAAGCTGCTCGAAAACCAATGATTCGTCTTTCCGACCGCCGCATCGGGGAAAGACCGCAACCTACCACTGGCGGTAAGATGAAACTTTCAGATATCAGAAGGAGCAAAAATGGCTGAAAAAAAAGAATTTCCAGAGCATATTCAGCAGGCCGTTGACCTTGTTTCGGCTATTTTGCGCAGAATTAAGGACAGGACACTGGATAAATCGCAAAATCCATGCTTGTATATAGCAAAATCAGAAGGAGTTACGAGTTAATGGATAAAAAAATTATATTGGAAAGGAAACTTTCACAAATAGATGATTTGACCGGAACAGAACAGAAAGAAATGTTTTTTGATCTTTTCGGATTTGAATGTGGTCTTTCAAATGGCAAAAATATAAAGAAACGCCTTTTTGCAAAGTTACAGGAAATTTACCTTGGGGGCATTTCTGAATCAGATCGCCTTGTATTGAGAAAAATTGCAGAAGCTGATGATAGAGCAAATCTAAAACAAACAGATAAAAGCAGACAAATGATACAAGGGGCGCGCATTGTCAAGGAGTGGAAGGGGAAAATTTATACCGTAATAATTACTGCTGACGGCCGTTATGAATATGACGGAGAAGTGTATCGATCTCTTTCCGCAGTTGCAGATAAAATTACTGGCACTCACTGGAACGGTAAAAAGTTTTTCGGAGTAAAATAAATATGGTTGAAAAAGTTGCAAAAAAGCGATGCGCCATTTATACCCGGAAAAGTACGGATGAAAATTTGGACACAGATTTTAACAGCCTTGATGCACAAAGAGATGCGTGCGAAAATTACATTCGAAGTCAAGTTGCAAAGGGCTGGCAAATCTTACCAGAGCGTTACGATGACGGTGGCTTTTCCGGGGGGAATATGAAGCGTCCGGCATTGCAGAGATTGTTGGAGGACTGTCAGGCGGGTAAAATTGACATTATTGTCATTTACAAACTTGACCGTCTTTCCCTTTCTCTTTGCGATTTTGCTGAATTGAGTAAAAAGTTTGATGAATATCATGTCGATTTCTGTTCGGTAACGCAGGAAATAAACACCAGCACCTCTGCTGGACGTATGATGCTCAACATTTTGATGACATTTTCTGAATTCGAAAGATCGATCGTGACAGAGCGGATTCGCGATAAAATGTCCGCCAGCCGCAGGAAGGGAATCTGGGTCGGAGGAACAGTTCCATTAGGGTACAAAGTGGAGAACAAAAAACTTGTTATTCACGAAGAAGATGCACAAATAGTTCGGTTGATTTTTCAGCGATTTATTGAAACGCAGTCGCCCAAACTGATCGCTCATGAACTGAATATGGCTGGCAAGCGGACGAAAAAAGGCAGAGTCTGGAATACTTCTCACATTTACCGGATTTTGAATAATCACACCTACAATGGAGAAGTGAAATACAAGGAAGAGATTTGCAAAGGCGAACAGAAGCGTTTAGTTTCAGCCGAGGTTTGGAACAGAACGCAAGAAATCCTTGCTCACAATTCTCCCGTCAGCGATCGGTCGCGTAAACTTGAAATAGTAGCTCCTTTGAAAGGGGTTCTAAAATGCGGTCATTGCGGTGGAGCGATGATGCCGACATATGGAAAAAAGAATGGTCGGCGTTACCATTATTATCTTTGCTGCAAAGACTCAAAGAGGTCGGAAACAGAGTGTCCTGTAAGGCAACTTCCTGCCGGAGAAATT
>JAFVUZ010000072.1 GCA_017502435.1 Lentisphaeria bacterium | reverse complement strand
GTTACGATAGGCGTCCAGAAATGCCTGCCAGGAAAGCGGCAGTTCTCCGGGAAGACCAAATCTGTTTTTTGCTGTGCAAGCCGGACCGCCAATAGTTTTGATATAGCGTTCTCCGCCTTCCGCACCGATGGCAGATGCAATCCCGCGTTCTGTGTTGAATCCGGAAGATTCTTTGGTCACGCGCAGTTTTTTGCTGGCAAAGAATACCCCATCACACCACTCCACAATGAGAGCTGCGGCATTGGCAAGCAGCCTTGGAGTATAGCGGTCATAAGATGTATTTTCCGGATCACGGAAAGTTTCCACCTTGGCATGAGCGACCAGAATCGGCATAATACCACGGGTATCACGGAGTTCCTGAAGCAGGTCAAGAACCTCTCCCCAGCGTGCTGTAACATAGGTGTTGCCGGTTCCAAATTTTCCGGGAACACGGTCAATGGTCTTGACGCAGTATTCACGGCAGATATCTTCACAGATCAGTTTTTCAAGCCAGTCTGCCGAGTCAATGACAACGGTCTGAAAATCGTGCGGTTCATCACGGAGAGCTGTGAGTTCCGCCATGACCTCATCATAGGTTTTAGCAAGCGGGAACTTTTTGCAGTTAATCTCGCCCAGACCATCTTCGGTCTGAATAAAGATTGGATTGGGGGCGGCAGCAGCGAAAGTTGATTTTCCGATTCCCTCCTGACCATAAATCATCAGACGGGGCGGCTTGCTTTCTTTGCCGGACTGGATAGTCTCAAGAATAGACATACTTTTTCCTTTATATTATATTGTTAGATGGAGTCGATAACACGGATCTCTTCATAGCCGGTGGGCCAGACAGAGTTTTTACGGCACTCATGCAGCCGTTCAATGGCGGCAATGTTTTCCACTTCTGCAAAGTCCAGCGCTTCGGCTGAAATCTTCCAAACGCCGCAACGATAGGGTTCGCGTTTTTCCACGGCGATGACATGACAGGGAACATTTTTGCCAAGGCGTACCCGGAGGACTGCCCGGTAGAATGCCAGCTGATAACCGTAGCCGTAGCGTTTGAAGTCGGATTCAAACCATTTCAGATCATCGCAGGTCTTCAAATCGATGATGCCATAGCGGTCATTGTAGAAGTCCATTCTGATTTGGCACGGCTCTTTTGCGTATTCAGCTCTGACCGTACCTTCGGCAAATCCGGTGGAGAGCAGTTCTGCCGCGAAGGGATGACTCAAAACTGATTTTTGCAGTTTGGAGATAAATCCGAAATCATCGCCGGAGATGACATCACGGTCAAGACCGCTTGCCCATTCCGCATACGCCTTGGTGCTGCGCCCATAGGCATTGCCGGTTTTCGGATTTACCGGACCTTCGGAAACCAGGAATTCCTGGTCAAACTCCTGCTTGCCCTGCAGGATCAGAGCGTGAGCGGCTCTGCCGATGGTGAAGGCTGAAGATTCGGACTCTTTGACTTCCCCCTGCATCTTTTTGAAGTAGAGCTGGGGGCAGGAGCGGAAATCGCCAAGCAGATGACTGCTGAGAAATTTCCCGGCTTTTGACGCGGCATGATATTCATTTGCCGGAACGTCGAGAATGATGTTTTTGATGTTTTCCATTGTGTACCTCTTAAGGTTCAAATTTGTCTCTGCCCAGTTTCTTTCCCGGAGAGGCTCATTTACTCCCACCGTTTTTGAAAAAAATTGGATTTTTTTTGAAAGTTTCCCTGATTTTGGCAAAATGCCGGAAGTAGGTTGTTTCGGGGAGTTGAAGCATCTTCCGGATTTCATGATGGGGGTATCCTTGCATTATCAGAATACAGATCTTTTGCTGAACACCTGTAAATCCGGAAACAGTCTGCCGGACCTCGGCAAGGACTTCTTCACGCCGGGCTTCACTTTCGGAAAGCTGATTGCAATACACATCAAAAATGGTAATGTCTCCATCTTCATCACTTTTGATTTTCTCGTCCAGCGATAACATCGGAACATCTAATTCATGACGCATCCGGTAACGGAATATCCGGTTACGGGTATTTTTAATAACAGCCTGGGCATAGGTGTAATAACTGCAAATCTCCGGATTGTGATTGGAAGCAGCTTTCACTACCGCCATAGAGATTTCCTGACAGATATCCTGAAAATCATCTTGCCTCAGATTGCTATGTCCAATCATAGCTCTGGCGGTGGCTTCAATGTGCTTGCGGACTTCTTCCGGGATCGGATCAGCGATGACGGAAACAACTTTTTGTTTTTCTTGCATAGGACAACTCCTGGTTCGTGTTTCCCGGAACCTCACACCGTGCGCTGTTCCGGCACAAACCGGCAGTTGTTTCCACAAATCAGCAGAAGAACATCAAAAAAAGTTGTATCTCGTTGAATATCATTGTTAAAATTTTTATGTTTCCATTTGTTTCGTTTCCGTTTTTCGGCAAAATGGAAACTTGCCCCGGAAACAAGGGCAAAAAAATCCCCCGGGTGGCGAGCCCGGGGGCAAGGAAAAAGGACTGTTTGTCAGACCATTGGGAAACCAAACATTTTTTCCTGCTCTTCCCATGATGCGGGGAGCGGTTGAATCAGTTTTGTCAGAGACAGCCCGGATGGTGCAGTGCCGTTGATAAAACTCCGCACGATGCGGGGGGAGACATTATTGAGCCGGATAGTTCTGGCGATATAGGAACTATCCATCCCGAGGTGTTTTGCCAACTCCAAGGTGCTGGAAAATCTTCCTTCATCGATCCATTGTTGCCACCGCCGTGCCTTGGCAAATGCGGCAACCGTCCGGATATCTATTTTTTTCTCCTGGGCGTCAAAGATTCTGGTCCGCCCGGACTGCCGTGTCAGTTTTACCTTCAGCGTAATTTTGATATTACCGTTCTTCATCAGGCTGTACTTGCTCATTTTCCATTTCCTCATATATTGATTGGATTCCAGCGGTCTTGACTTCTATATCAAGGCTCTCGCCGTACACTGTTACCTTATCGATCATAAGATGGAGCAGCTTCTGCCGCTCGGCTGGATACAACCCATCCCAGAAACTCCCCATATCGGAAAACTGCTCATCAAGCACTCCGGCGGCAATACCTTGCTGTCGTATCAGCTGTCGAAATGTTTCTGCCCGGAAAATCCTGCCAAGCTCATCCATTACAATTTTTTCAATGTCAGAGCCGGGGATGCGGTGAACGGGGCAGTCTGCTTTGCCGCGTTTGGAATCTTTTTGACATATATAATAGTAGTATTTCCGCCCATCACTTTTTCTGGCATAGTGCGGCATCATTGCACAACCGCAGTGTCCGCATCGCAGAACTCCCTTCAGCGGGGCATTTACCGACTCTCGGCTCTTGTCCCCCTTGGGAGTGGCGGCATTGATTTTCAGCAACCGCTGAACCTCATTCCATGTTTCCATTGGAATTATGGCATCATGCTCTCCGTCATAAATCTGCCCTTTGTATTCTACCTTGCCGATGCAGGCATAGGAGTTCAGTTGGCGATAGATGTGGGAAGTGTTCCATTCCCGCCCTGTTCTTATGCGTAAACCGTTGCTGTTCAACTCAATAGCGATCTGCTTGGGGGATTGTATTTCAAGGTATCGCTGGAATATGCGTTTCAGAACCTCTGCTTCATCCTGGCGGATAACCATTTTCTTGTTTTCTGATTTGTAACCGTATGGTAATGTGCCACCTGCGAATTTTCCCTGCTTCCGTGTCGCAGCCATCTTGTCCCTGATTCGGTCCGCGATAATTTCCCGCTCATACTGTGCGAATGTCATCAAAATATTGAGCATCATTCTGCCGGTGGAGCCGCTTGTATCGATTTGCTGGGTGACGCTGACAAAGCTCACTCCATGTTTTTCAAACCGGCTTTGCAGCTCGGCAAAATCCACAAGGGAGCGTGACAGCCGGTCAATTTTGTATATGACCACCACATCAACTTCTCCGGCTTCAATGTCAGCCAGCAGTTCCTTGAGTGCCGGACGTTCCAGTGTACCGCCGGAGAATCCCCCATCATCGTACCGCTTGGGCATCAGCTCCCAGCCATTGAACTGCTGACTTTGTATGTAGCTCTCACAGGCCTGACGCTGGGCATCCAAGCTGTTAAACGCCTGGTCCAAACCTTCTTCGTGGCTTTTGCGGGTGTACACCACGCACCGTTTTTTCTGTTGTTCCATAAATTATACTCCGAAAAATCTTTTACCGTTCCAGTGGGTTCCTGTTATCTTTTCCGCTATGGCAGAGAGGGAACTGTAGGTATCTCCGCCGTAGATAAAAGTTCCGGCTTCACCCACCGTGACTTCATGGTTATGCCCTTTGTACTGTCGAACGAGCCGTGTCCCCGGCAGAAATGTTTTCAGCGTTTTACCGTTTTTGCGGTCTCGGCGTTCTTCTTCATCGGCAATCCGGTCAAGGGTGGCAATCTCCGCATCAGTCAGACCGCCGCAGATATTTTCCTGCACTCTGTACTGCAGTCTCCGTTTGATGGTCTCTGCGTTGCTGATTTGGATGTCGAAGCCGAACTCCGCCCGGAACATTTCCTTGAGTTCCGAGATGTCTGCTGCGTCAATCATTGCCAATTCAGCCTGAATATTAGTTTTTTCCATACAAATTAACTCCTTTGCTGTCCACATAATTAAGCGTGCTTTCGTCCTGATATCCAGTCTGTTTTCCGCTATTACGCCTTATAACTGCGATAATTAAACGTACCGCCAAACTGATGTTTTCCGGGATGTCTCTTTTATGAGTCATGACTATTCTCCTGTGTTGATGTCTCTAACAAGTTTCTTTCCCGGAGATGGCGGTTTACTGCCACTTTTTTTATTTTTTTTCTTGATTTTTTCAAAATGTGTAGTATTTTATCAATATGATAGCAATAAAATGCATAGAGGCATGAAATTAAACAAAGGATAGATATATGGCAGGTGGCAGCAAAGCATTGGGCGACAAGATTCGCACCTTGAGAGAAGAGAAACGGGCAACAGATCCCGGCAATTTCTCCGGGCGGCAGTTTGCCATAGCCCTGGGAATCAGCCCTACCTATCTTTCCAAAATAGAAACCGGAGAACTCCCGGCAAGCGCCGAACTTCTCAAAGCAATGGCTCTGAAATTGGGGACCAATGTTGATGAATTACTTGCTCTCGGAAATAAAATCGATCCGGAGCTGGATACTATCATCAAGGAGAAACCGCAAATAATGGCGGATTTTCTCCGTACTGCAAGCGGTCTCTCCAAGGAGCAACTTGATAAAGTGCGGACATTTATGAATTTTGTTCAGGCTGAAAATGCACCGGCAGAAAAGAAAGGCGATGAGTGACGCATGGCCTATATTGCCGATAATATCATAGAAGAAGACACTCTTTCTCTTTTGGCGGAGTTCACGGAAAAATACGGGCAACCGTTGACCGCACCCGTGCCGATTGAGGATCTGTTGGAGTTTGTCTACGGCATCTGCCCGGAAACGGCAGAGTTCCCGGATGATGACATTCTTGCTCATTCTTCAGTGGATAAAAATGGAAAAATTACGATGCAGGTCAATCCTTGCATCTATCCGTATCCACCGTACAATAACCACAAGCAAGCGGGGCGTTTCCATTTCTCCCTTGCTCACGAGGTCGGACATATACGGCTTCATCTGCCGGAAATCCTTGCTGCTTACAAGATGGATGATCTGTTTGATGGTGATGCTCCCAAAGAGTATTCTGTTTACCGGAAAAGCGAAGAGCATCCGAAAAAACGCAAAGAGCAGAAAGAAATCCAGGCGGATATTTATGCCAAGCTTCTCCTTATGCCGCAGTCACTTATATTGCAGGAGTGGGAGAAGATGTTCGGACCGGACAGCGGACCGCAGAACGTTTTCAAGGAGATGGAAGAGTTGCGCCAGAACTCCCTTTATCCGGACAGCGTCCGCCCCAAAGTCGCCAAAGACCTGGCAGCGATTTTCGAGGTTTCAGCAGAGGCAATGCAGTATCGTTTGGAAAAATTGCACCTCATTGAGACCCAAGAGCAGTTGCAGGGATCCCTTTTTTAAGAGGAATACCCACTCTTTTTTTGAGTTGGGTATTGATGTTTATATCAATATCAATACAGGAGAACAGAAGAAATGGCTGAATTTGACATCCAGAAAGTGTTCAGGCAAGTCGACAATGAGTTGAAGAAAGCGTATTTTCAGTCCCGCGTTCCGGATATGAAGATCGATTGGAAAACCGTAGGCAAAAATAATATCAACCCATTGTTCGAAGCATTCAAAAACCTGCCTACGGAGCAGAGGGAAAAAGTGAGCCAGGAGATGAACGATGTTTTTGACATCTCCATAAACAAGGCAAGCGGTCCGGTGATCCATAATCTTGTAAAGCTCTTTGAGCTGCAGACCCCGGCAGATTTTGAAGATTGGACCTTGCCCAACAAGAGTATGTGGATACTGATCAATGGCAGTGATGAAGTGAAGAAGCGTATTTTCCGCTATACGGAAGTAGACTCTATTTCCGAACGGTTTTGGCTGAAGGTGTCATTGCAGGGGGAGTGCAGCGGAAAAATTACTTATACCGGAGAGCAGATGTCGGCATTGCGGGAAACGATAAGTGCATTTGTTTTCCGGCATACCGGACATGGCAAGCAGTGCATCATTGACCATGTTGAGCGGGACGATATGGGGGAAGAATGTTTCTTTGTGTATTATGACAAACCCCATCGTATCATACCCCAATGGAATGAAAACGGCTTTTCCTGGGATGTCGATCATGCCAGTTCAGAAATGGTTTTTGTTTTTGACTATGTCCGTAATGAGCTGCGTATCCGGGCAAAAGCGTTTGACCGAGCCAAGAGAACTCTGCTTTGTCAGACCTGGGCAGATATTATGCGTGGCGTATCTTTGGATCAGTCCAGTTTCCGGAGCAAGCTTTACGATATAGATGATTTCATATACAGGGAAAAATCGCACTTGCCGTTGGAGCTGGTCAATGTTTTTTCCACTTTTGAAGTATCATTTATTGATGTCGATTTGGATGGCAGTGGCAAGGAACGGCTCACCTATAACCATAAAGACGGCGATGTCTATGACCGGCTTGATACGCTTTACAGTAACCAGGCGTTGGTCAGGGGACTGGCAGAAGTTCGCAAAATTAAATTCCGTGTCAGGCTGAATCCCCGGTTCAAATTCAACCGTGATATGGTTATCTATTTTTCCGGAGACCATACCGATCTCTATTCCAAGAATGAAGCGGTCCGGCAGACTTTGGCTGATGCTTTTGAAACGCTTGGTGTTATACAGTCTCCGGTAATGGATGTAATCAATGGTGCTGCCGATGAGCGAAATAAAGTTGCTGTCTGAATGGCTGAATCATGATCGCCCGGAAATCCCCTGGCAGACCATTGATAAACTCTCGGCATACTGGCAGCAAAAGAGGATGGTATATCCGGTAGGCAGGGAACGGACAACCGCCCGTTGTCATTGTGATATGGATCATGAGGAAGAAGTTTTTTATCCGCAAGGAAAACCGGTAATTCTCTGTTCCTACACCGGATGTACCCGGGAAGTTTCAACAACAGAGTTGCGGGACTGGCATTTTGACAGTTCCGTATTTGCCCGGTATCTTGGTGAACTGTTCCAATGCAAAGGGACTCCGGAAGAAATCATCGGCGGCAAGCTGTGGTCACTGGGAATGACTGCTCACCGCATTGGCGGTATTCCCCGTGATGTTTACTTTGCTCTGAATCTCGGCAAAGACAGTTTTAACATATATGAGCGTTTACCCAAAGATGGAACGCAGGCGATACTGATTTCCGGATCTTCCCAGATGCAGTATTCAGATCATTTTAAGGCAGACCATGTTTTCTGCATCGGTGACATTCTGTCATTTGCCGAAGACCACCTGGAGCTGAATATTGATGCAATGGATGCCCGGTTGGGCATTCCGGTGGAGAAAAAGAAAAAGCCAAAGAATACCACCGGGAGCAGAGCCAATAATGTAAAAAAGATGCTTGCGGAAATAATCAAAGAAATAAGCGGAGCATATAGCCATTACTGCAATCAGAATTACCGGGAAGACGGCCCGAAGGATATTTATCCCCGGTTGACTTTTGAACAGTTGGGAGAGCGTGTCGGAATCTCCAAAGGTACGGTTTCAAAAATATTCAGCGAAGAAGATGAGAACGGAGATCCGGCATACAAAGAGCTTCATATTATGTGGGAAATTCTCGGCTCAAAAGCGCAGATACTCAAATATGGTATGACGCATCTGCAAAATAAGCAAAAGGGCAGATAACAACAGAGAGCGGCAGGAGAAATCTTGCCGCCTTTTTGCGTTTATTTTTGCATGACTTTTTCAAAGCGGAAGAAACCGGAAGTATTTATGTCTTTGAATTCTTCCGTCAGGTCATGTTCTTCCCGATGGGATTCGTTGAAAAATTCCACGATTTTGAAACCACATTTATTTACATAAAAATGGATGTTGCGCCGCTCAAAATAGGGAGTATGAGTTTCCCAAATCCTTGCATCCGGATAAGTTGACTCAATGAGCTGCCATGCTTTGAATCCGATCCGCTTATTGATGAACTCT
>JAFVUZ010000071.1 GCA_017502435.1 Lentisphaeria bacterium | reverse complement strand
TGAAGAGTTTATCTATAACCCCAAACTGCTGCCTTACTTCGGTATCGAAAACTACGGTTTATCCAAAGAAACTGTACAATATGAATTAAAAAATTTGAAAGTCGTTGAACTCTCCGGCAAAGAAACCGCCGCCGGTCCCGTTAAACTGAACGGCACCAGTCTTTTCAAAGGAATTTCATCAACAGAATGGCCGCTGAATAAACTGTTGAATAAACTCGGAGAAAAAAATATAAAGATTTACAATCTGGATACTCCGGGACAACATGTCGATAATGGAGCAAATATATTCAAACTTGTTCCGAATCCTCCGCTGAATCCTGCTGAATTACCCAAAAATTTCATTCTGGCAGATATTCCGCTTGATACTTTGCCTCCGTATGTCCATAAACAGATACTTGCTTCAGTGAAAAACGGCGGACGGCTGCTCGTTCTCCGCGGATATTTTTCATTGAACAAGGGAAATTATGCCGGTTCAATGCTTGAAAAAATTCTTCCTGTATCAGTTGATGATAAATGGAACGAACCGCAAATCCTTGACGGTGCTGAAGTCATCAGCCGAAACGGTAAAAATGTTATGGCTGTCAGTAAATACGGCAAAGGCAAAGTATTTGTAACTCTGGAAATGCCGCATTTGCAGAAAGTCGGCGACTGTCTGCTTGAATATGATTACAATAAAGAAAGTTGATTGTTATGGAACGTATTATTTCTCTGAATAAAAACTGGCGTTTTGCTGTGGATAATGAGACGGCAAGAAAAGCCGCTTCCGCAAAACATCAGTGGAAATTCAGAAAAGTGAAAGCCGGTCAGGAAGACGGCTTCAAATCAAACGGTTTTGATGATTCCCGCTGGGAGCTTGTCGATTTACCGCACGACCATTCAGTCAGAACAAATTTCTCTGAAAAAAATATTCACATGTGCGGTGCAAAAGATGAAGTAAATGTCTGGTACAGAAAAAATTTCCTCATGGATGAAAAATATGCAGATAAACACTTTACTCTGGTATTTGAAGGTATTTCCATGTCAGCGGAGATTTATTTCAACGGGTCACTGATGGCAGTCGTACCCGGTGCATACAGCTGGACAGAAATCGACATCACTCCGCGAATGCATTTCGGCAAAAATCCGAATTACATCTCCGTTTTTGTCCGCGGTGATGACCAGCAGGTATGGAAATACGAAGGCATCGGCATTTATGATAATGTCAAAATGCTTGTCAGAGAACATTTGAATATCGCTCACAACGGGTTGTGGACACATTCTGAAAAATTGCCGTCAGGTCAATGGCTGCTTCACTGTGAAGCTGAAATTGATAATCATTTGTATGAAAATAAACAGGGGAAAGTTGTTTTTGAACTTTTTGACCGTGAAAATAATTCCAAAGGCAGTGTTGAACAGCAGTTTGATATTGCGTCTGACAGCCGACAGAATGTCAAAACAGCGCTGCAAATTGCTTCTCCCCGCCTTTGGGATTTGGATGAACCTTATCTTTACAAAGTCGTCTGCACAGTCATATGTGATGATAAAATCACTGATACAGAGAGTGTATCCGCAGGTTTCAGAACTGCTGAATTTGACAGTGAAAAAGGTTTTTTGCTGAATGGCAAAAAAGTATTCATTCAGGGATTTTCAAATCATTTTGAACATGCAGGTGTCGGTTATGCCGTACCCGCAGCTATCTCTGAATATCGCATCCAATGTATAAAAAATATGGGGGCAAATGCTTATCGCTGTGCTCACTACGAGTGTCTCGAAAGTGTTCTTGAGTCATGTGACAAGCTGGGTGTACTGGTCATGGATGAAAACCGCATGTTTGAAACCCGCCCAAGCAATATAGAAATGCTCCGCAATCAGATACGCCGCAACCGCAAACATCCGTCAGTTATTCTCTACGGACTTTTCAGCGAAGAACCTCTGCAATGCACTGCCGAAGGCGGAAAAATTTACCGTAAACTGAAAAGTGAAGCCGCAAAAATCGACAATACCCGTCCTTTCAGCGGCAGTGCCCAGCGTGTACAAATATGCTGTGAAACCGATTCAGTTTTGCAGCCGATGGATGTAGCAGGTATCAATTATGAAGTATGGAACTGGGAAAAAGTTCATACAAAATATCCGGAAAAACCAATTATTGCCACCGAAATGACATGTATGCAGACCATGCGCGGAGAATTGGAATACAGTCCTGAAAAACTTCTCTTTGACGATTATTCCACTGAAAATCACTGGTTTGGTATGACTGCTTTTGAAACATGGAAATTTGCCATGGAGTGTCCGTATCTTGCAGGTGTATTCAATCATTCGGCATTTGACCACAGAGGCGAGCCGCAGCCGTTTGGCTATCCGCTTATTTCATGTTCATACGGTGCAATGGACACTTGCGGTTTTCCGAAAACACTTTATTATGTTTTCCAGTCATGTTTCCAAAAAGAACCGATGATGTATATTTTTCCGCACTGGAATCACCGTCAGGGAGAAATTGTAAAAGTTATCACCGTTACAAATTGTGATGGCTGTGAACTCTTTCTCAATGGCAGAAGTCTCGGAATCAAAGAATGTGATTTGCGTGAACCGTGTCTGTGGGATGTTGTTTTTGAACCGGGGACTTTGCAGGCAGTCGGTTATTGCAATGGCAAAAAAGTATCGGAATATGAGGTCAAAACTGCTTTTGAACCGTACCGCTTGGTTGCAGAAGCTCATAAAACCAAAATCAAAAATGACAGTTATGATGCAGTTGCAGTAAATATTCAGGCCGTTGACCGCTTCGGCACTCCGTGTCCGGATGCAGATAATCTCGTTTCTTTTAAAGTTTCAGGAGGCAGAATTCTCGGTGTCGGCAACGGCAACCCGCGGAGTCATGAACCTGACTTTGCCGCAGAGCGAAAATTGTATCACGGCAAATGTCAATCAATAATCTCCTGCAATGCTCAATCAGAAGAACTTGTAATAGAAGCGGAAGCAGCAGGTTTGCTGCCTGCTGCAATAGAAATAGAGATAGAACCTGTCCCCCCGGAATTTCAACTCTGTGCTTCAGACAGCCGTATCATTGACAGCTGGAAAGTTGCAAGTTGTGCATCTTCCGATAAACCAGATCCGAATATCCGCATTGACTGGAGCGAAAATAATGCTTATGTCAATGTCAATATGAGTTCAGAGCGTTATCAGGATGATTTGCAGCCGGGCTGGA
>JAFVUZ010000070.1 GCA_017502435.1 Lentisphaeria bacterium | reverse complement strand
ACCCCTGATGTGGCTAATCCGGCGAAAGATTTGTTTCGTCATTCCGCAAAAAAGCGGGAGGACGAAACGAAAATTTCGCCGAAAAACAGCCTGACGCACCCAGCCGCTGACACTCACGCGCCAGCGTTACATCGCTCCGGGTCGTACCCGGCGCCGGGTGCAGGGGCGGCGTAAGCCCCTGCAAAAAAACACAAGATACAGATATCTCCCCGTATTGGGAACATAGCATTTCAAAAAGTTTTTCCCTTCCCTCCCCGAAAAACTATTTCTAACTTATCTGAATACTACGGGCAGATAAGATTTGCGGTCGTGCCAGTTGAGTTTGGGCATTGCACTGGTGCTGGAATATTCCAAATCAAAAAGTGTTTTGGAATAGTTGTAGCGGGCACAGAGGATGTTCCAGTTTGTACCGGGCTTGAAAACGTCGCCTTTGGAGTTCAGAATTGACATGGGGATTGCCATTTCAACGATATAGCTGGAGTCGGTGTCTTTGGAATTATTGAGAGTTCCGTTGGCGATGACAGCGAGTTTGATTCTGTCATTTTGCTGAATTGCCTGTGAGCCGATGCGTTTGCCGCCGTTTTCATAGAACATGACGGTTGATTTGCCGTTGGCGGAACCGTAAATTTCCCAGTAATGTCCATTGTCCGGATTCTGGAGGAAAAATTCAAAAGTGTCTCCCTGCTGGTACAAATGGGTGTTGTCTTCGCCGTATTGAACGAGGTCGTCGTCAACGAGTTTGACAAGTACATAAACGTATTTGTTATCATAGGCGATTTGAGCAGAACCTTCCTGAAACGGACGGTTGTTGCACCACGGGCGGAGACGGTCAGAGGGAAGGACAAAGGAATAATGTTTTGAACGTGTCCAGATTTCATCGGTAACTTTGCCGTCGATTTTGACCGGGATCATGGCACGGCGTACTTCGATTTCAGTTGCGGGCCAGATGCCGCCGTTGAACATGGCACAGCCGCTGAAAAAGAGTGCGGCTCCGGCACAAAAGATTGTCATTGCGATTTTTTTCATTTTTGATTCCTATCTTTTATCGTGAAATGTTGTGATATTCCAAAAGTGAATTGCAGTATTCGTTAAGTTTTTTGTAATAAGATTCAGGCTGCTGCGGCAGAAGTGAACCTTCAATAACGGCACTGATTATGCTTTCAAGAAGTTCTGCGACTTTACCTTCAAATTCCGGCAGCAGTCCGGATTCGTACAAATAGCAAAGTTTGAATGCCGCCGCCGCCTGCTCCATGCTCCATTTGCCGGGAGTTGTTTCCGGCAGTATGAGCTGCATAAAAACGTTTCTTGCGGCATCATAAGTGAATGGAAAAGGAATTTCACTTTGCGTATGGGCGAGCAGAAACTTTGCAATTTTGCCGGCGAATTTGAAATTCAGCATATTTTCAGCCAGTGAACTCAAATCAGTGGCAAGTTCCATCTCCTTTGCAACAAAAAGATCCGAATTTTCGCGGCGGTCAAAAGTTATGTCAAACTCCTGAAAAAGATCCGCCGCAGGGAAATGGTTTTTGTCCGCTTTTCTGCCGTTGTACAGCAGCAGCGAGACTTTGCCGAAATCAGGAGATACCCCGTAAAGCAGCCAATGTGCATCCTGATACGGCTCTTTTTTCAATATTATAAAGGAGGTGGAATTATACATTGTGAACCTTAAAGTTTTTCTTTCAGGATTTCAATGACCATCTGCGGATTGGCTTTGCCTTTGCTGAGTTTCATGACCTGACCGACGAAATACTGGATAAGTTTTTCATTGCCGTTATGATACTGCTCAACCTGGGCGGGATTGGCGGCGATTGCCTGTTCAACAAACGGAATGATTGCAGAACTGTCAGCGACCTGAACCAGACCTTTTTCCTTGACGATGGCTTCAGGATTTTTGCAAGTAACAAACATATCGGCAAAGACTTCTTTGGCAATTTTGCCGTTGATGGTCTTTTTCTCAATAAGATTGACGAGTTCAGCCAGATTTTCGGGGGAAACGTTGGATTCTGAAATATCCTGCTTGGCATTGCCGAGTTCACGGAGCAGTTCGGAAATAATCCAGTTGGCAAGAATTTTCTTGTTCATCGCAGTTTTTGCCGCAGTCTCAAAATATTTGGCAATATTACGTTCAGAAGTCAGAATCTGTGCATCGTATTCGGTCAAGCCGTATTCAGAGACCAGACGTTCACGCATAGCAGCGGGAAGTTCGGGCAGGTTGGCACGGATTTCTTCGATTTCCTCTTCAGTGAAAGTCACCGGCATCAAATCCGGATCGGGGAAATAACGGTAGTCATGAGCCTGTTCTTTGGATCGCATGAGATAAGTTTCACCGGCTTCATCATTCCAGCCGCGGGTTTCCTGATGAATTTTGCCGCCGTTGTCAAGCAGATTTGACTGACGCCAGAATTCATATTCAATGGCCTTGTGAGCGGCACTGAAGCTGTTGAGGTTTTTGATTTCAGCTTTGGTTCCGAACTCTTTCTGACCGACGGGACGCAGAGAGATGTTGACGTCGCAACGCATCTGACCTTTCTCCATATCGCAGTCGGAAATATCACCATACTGCATAATTTCTTTGAGACGGGTCAGATAGGCATAGGCTTCATCGGCAGAACGCATATCAGGTTCACTGACGATTTCCATCAGCGGAACGCCGGAACGGTTGTAGTCGGCACCGCTCTGGTGGGCATAGTGAGTCAGTTTTGCGGGGTCTTCCTCCAGGTGGATGCGGGTGATGCCGATTGTTTTTTCGGGGAGCATTTCGCCGGAAAAACCTTTGCCGGAAAGATGTATTGCACCGTTGGTACAAAAGGGCAGATCATATTGTGAAATCTGATAGTTTTTGGCAAGGTCGGGGTAGAAATAACTCTTGCGGTCGAATTTGCTGAAACGTGCGATTTCACATTCAGTCAGGAGACCTGCCCGTACAGTTTTGTAAATTGCCTCTTTGTTGGGAACCGGCAGAGTTCCGGGATAGCCCAGACAGACGGGGCAGACGAGAGTGTTGGGTTCTGCACCGTACTGATTGGGGCAGGAGCAGAACATTTTGCTTTTGGTGCGGATCTGGACGTGTACTTCCAGACCGATCACTGCTTCATACTTCATTTAATACCATCCTGTTGTTGATTGTTATATTCAATGACTTTCTGATCTTCAATTACTTCAATGCATGATTCGGCGGCGGCAAGTGAAGGTTTGCGGCCGTGGCTCGAAAGCATATCGACAAGTTCTTTCATCTGTTCTTCGACTTCGGCACGGCGGGAGCCGCCGGGCAGGATTTTTTCGACAGCGGGAACGAGATTTTTTTTGCAGACTTTCCACTGGAAAAATTCCTCAAAAACAGTCTTGTTGGCAATAATATTTACCATTGTGAAATAGCCGCGGTAAAGTTTTACCAGCACTGCGGCAATAAGAACTGTGATGAAATTCATTTTGTAAATCACCACCAGCGGCAGACCGGCAATGGCAGATTCAACCGTAACTGTGCCGGAGGCTGCAATTCCGGTGGCGGCTTTCTGCTGATAATAGGCGGTTGATTCTTCACTGAGTCTGACTTCCGGAAGTTCGGGGTGTTTACTGCGGTACTGTTCAATAATTTTTTCGCACATCTTCCGCATTTTTTCACGGGAGGCAGCGATGACAAAGTAAAGTTGCGGATGTTTTTTGTGCAGTTCGCAAACCGTATCCAGCATCGGTTCCAGCAGACGGCTGACTTCGCCGGAGCGGCTGCCGGGGAGCAGCAGGAAACAGTTCGGGTCGCGTTCAATGCTTGCATCTGTCCGTTCCTGAACTATTTCCAGCAGGGGATGACCTACGAAAGAGACATCCAGTTTGGTTTGGTCATAAACTTCTGTTTCAAAGGGGAAAATCACCATCATTTTTGAGCAGATGCGTTCAAGAACTGGCTTGCGTTTTTTGCCCCAGACCCAGATTTGCGGACTGATATACCAGATAACGGGAATGTTGAGTTTCTCCATTTTTTTGGCGAAACGCAAATTGAAGCCGGGATAATCGATCAGCACTACGGCATCGGGACGTTCTTTTTTTGCCAGATTCACCAGTTTGAAAAAGATTTTGACAAAAGTTCCGATCAGCCGCAGAGTTTCAACGACGCCCATAACTCCGAGTTCAGTGGAATCGACCAGCAGATCAACTCCGGCTGCAGCCATGCGTTTTGAACCCATTCCTGCAAGTTTGAGTTCAATGCCCTTGTCGGCGGCGATTTTTTTCGCCTCTTCTGCAAGTTTTGCCCCGTAAATATCGCCGGATGTTTCACCGGCAAAAATCCACAATTTTTTTACTTTTTTATCCATATAATATCACTTCAGCGAAGTTTAAGAACATCCTGCATATCGTACATGCCCGGTTTTGCATCTGCAAGGAAACGAACCGCAGTCAATGCTCCGCGGGCAAAAGTATCACGGCTGGATGCTTTGTGGGTAAGTTCAACGCGTTCACCATTGGCTGCAAACATAACGGTATGGTCGCCGACGACATCACCGCCGCGGAGAGCGTGCATACCGATTTCTTTGCGGGTGCGGGCTCCGCAGATGCCTTCGCGGCCGTGACGGACGTCGGTTTTGTAATCCAGACCGCGGGCGTCACAGAGAATCTGACCGAGACGTTCGGCAGTACCGCTTGGAGCATCTTTTTTCTGATTATGGTGCATTTCGACGATTTCAATGTCAAAATCTTCGCCGAGGATTTCGGCGGCTTTGCGTGAAAGATAGAAAAGAAGATTGACTCCGATACTGAAATTGGGAGCAAAAACGATTCTTGCTCCATTGTCTGCCATCTCTTTCAATGCAGCTTTATCTTCATCGGTCAATGCAGTAGTGCCGATGACGACTGAACAGTTGTTTTTGACGGCAAGTCTGGTGCTTTCAATGACACCGGCGGTTGAAAAATTGATGACGGCATCGCAGTCTGCAAAAACTTTTGCAGCATCATCGGTAATCATAATTCCGGTTTCGCCGACTCCGGCAACTGCACCGGCATCCTGACCGATGAAGGGACAACTTGAAATTTCCAATGCACCTGCAAGCTGCAGATCATCACTTTCACAAATATTGGTGACAAGCCTGCGGCCCATGCGGCCTGCGGCACCTACTACTGCTGTTTTGATCATATTTTAATCTCCTGTAATAAATTGTTGCGGTAAATACCATATTTCAGACGGGGCTCCGAGCGGGAACTGTCTGAAGTTACAATAACGCTCAGAAAGAGCGTTCAATGCGTAGGGGGCGAACAGAAATGTATAAGGCTGTTCTTCATGGATCAGCTGTTGAAATTCACGGGCAAGACGTATCCGCTCATCCATATCAAAAGTAACTTGAAGTTTTTCAATAAGTTCATCAGCTTTTTTGTTTTTGAACCCGATGTGATTGCTGCTGCCCTGAATATCAGCCTGACTTGAGTGCCACAACTGATACGGTTCAGGATCAATGGGACTGGTCCAGCCGAGAGTGCAGACTTCAAAATCTCTTGACATGAGTCTTTGCAGATAAACTGACCATTCGATGGTCTGGATTTTCATATCGACTCCGGCTTTTGCCATATTTTCTTTGATAAGCGGCAGCATTTTTTCCTGAATCGGATGAGAGGCAACGGCGAGGATGCTGAAGACAAATTTTTTGCCGTCTTTTTCCAGAATGCCGTCATTATCGGTATCTTTCCAACCTGCTTCTGCGAGAAATTTTTTTGCTTTTTCAACATCGCACGGCCACGGTTTGATTGAGTTGTCATAATATGCACTGTTGGGGGCGAAAGGTCCGATGACGGTTTGTGCTTCATTATTGTAAATGTCACGGATGATCCGGTCACGGTCAACCAGCATGGTCAATGCCTGACGGACTTTTTTGTCCTGAAACAGCGGTTTTTTCAAATTATATCCGATGTAGAAATAACTTGAACTTAAATAACGGTACTTGCGTAAATTTGCCTTTTTGAATTCTTCACTCTGACTTTTGCGGGTCCATTGTTCCGGAGTGAGCGGAGACTGACCGATTTTTCCTGCCAGCAGAGCCTGAAATCTGGTATTCGGATGCTGAATGAATTCATAGACAAGTTTTTTCAGCGGCGGCATGATACCGTAATTTCTGCCCCAGTAATTTTCATTGCGTTCAAAAATGAGACGTGAATTTTTGTCCCAGCGGACAAAACGGTATGCACCGCATCCGACTATCATGCGGTTGCGTTTGTGGTCATTGTTGAATTTTTTCCCGTCAAAACTGCCGTCTGCACTGCAATAAAAATGCTCCGGCAGCGGCATCATGGTTAAAGTTGAACTCAAATTTCCATACTTTGCGGTTTTCCAGCGGACAGCCATTTCAAGGTCATCAATAACTTCAATGTCGTCAAGGTCTTTGTAATAGACACGCAGGGCGGAGGCATTCACATCCTTGTTGCGGACGACATCGACGAAAAATTTAAAATCACGGGCAGTAACCGGTTTCTGAGCGACCTCTTTGCCGCTGTCGGGATCGATATAACTCTGCCAGAAAATCTGCGGGCGGAGTTTGATATAATAAGTTTTGCGGTCGGATGAGATTTTCCAGCTTTCTGCAAGCATCGGCTGAAATATTTCAGGTTTTGCATAATTACGTTCCGCCAGAGGGGAATTGCAGAGAGAATAAAATTCGCTGGCATAGGCATCGTTGTTGATAAGATAGTTCAAATTGCCGGTATCTGCGGAAACAGGACGTATCAAACTGCCGCCCTGAACTGCATCAGGAGCGAAAAATTCAGCATTGGCAGCTTTGATTATTTTTTGCGTGACAATGGGATTGACGGCGGCACCTGCCGGGCGTTTTTCGATATTTTCAAGTGCTTTCATGACTTCGCGTGAGGCAAAATACATCCTGTCATTGGAATTGACTACTGCAATTCCCATGACGATAACTGCAATAAAAAGCAGTGTCAGAATTATGTTGAGATATATTTTTGCCATCGTTGTTCCTTACTTGTGCGAAACTTTGTAGGTCAGGAATGCTCCCAGCGCCTGAAAGATGATGTTCGGCAGCCACAGCAGATATTGCGGATAAATGCCGGGACTGCCGGTCATTGAATTCAAAAGCAGGATCAGAATGAAAAATGAACCCGCCAGCAGAACGCTCAAAAATAACCCAACTGAAGTCTCTTTGCGGGAGGTGCGTATTGCCAGCGGCATTCCCAGCAGCAGAAATGCGATCGGCGACAGGCCGAGAGCAATGCGGCAGTTCAGCTGACATTCGAGGGCACATTCCATTTTTCTGTTGCGGGGAGTGAATTTTTTGACATCGCGGATGCGGGCGATAAGTTCAGTTGCAGTCATATATTTGGGAGCCCGGAAAAGGAGACTGTTGGTGATCCCTTTGCCGTAATCAAAGTGAAATCGCAGTTCATCTGAAGCAACGCGGGTTTCCTGTTTGCTTTTTTTGTCAATGGTCAGACAGTTTTTGAGGACGATTGTCAGAATTTGATTTTCTTTGTCCATTTCAAGATGGCCTTCGGCGGCGGTCACATCCTGTGCGACTTCATCTTTGCGTTTCGGATCAACGGTGTAAATCTGAACATTTTTGAGAATTTTGTTGTCGATTTTATCGTCGATGTAAATGATCGTGTTGGCGTAATGAAGCGGACGGCCCGGTTCGAACATTGCAATCGGCTGATTGATAGCCGCATCCCTGGTCAGCTGACGGGCTTTGAAATATGAGGTCGGGGCGACGAACAACTGGATGTAGAGACAGATCCCAGTGATAATGAATGTTATCAGCATGATCGGGGCAATCACCTGTAGCAGCGATATGCCGCAGGCACGCATGGCGGTTATTTCAGAATCCGCCGACAGACGGCCGAAAACCAGCATTACCGCCGCCATGATCGCCCACGGGATCGTAAAAGTCAGCACTACCGGCATGATGTAAACGAGAAACTGCAGAAATGCACTCAGCGGCAATCCGTTGGCAATAACGTCAAGGATACGGGCAATTCTCGCTCCGGTCATCCCGAATGTCAGCACTCCGAGAGCCATTCCGAAAGTTATCAGAAATGATTTTGTTACATACAGATTGAGAGTTTTCATGTTTTCCAATTATATTCTGTTTATAAATATATATATACAATTTACTGCAAAATGATGATTTTTCAAATGGAGTGGCATTTTTTTTTTGATAAAATCGTGAAAAAGAGTGTTTTTTAATAAAAAATGCAAAAAAAATCATTATAAAATTTGCGAATTTACAAAACGATATTATATTGTAGACTGTACAATTATAACGAAATATCAATCAGGAAGGAAAACAAAATAATTCCGACGGCAGGTTATCTTCTTTGGCAATGCCGCAAAATTTTGCTTACTTCTGCAACAAAATAATGGTGATTTAATGAGTGAACACGAAAAACAACGCAAGACAGCAGTCGATTGTCTGAAAGAGATCATCAAACTTCTGCCGTCCGGCATAAATCTTGATGCTTTTCTTGATGGGCAGAATGATGTTGCCGATTTTGATTTGATCGTTAATATCGCAGAAAAACTGAAACTCTCGCCTGAAGTCAATGCCGAATGCACCATGGATGAACTTTCCACTTATTTCGGGGCTCCGGTATTTCTTGAACTTAAAAACGGCAATTTTGTGCTGTTCCTCGGTACCCGCAAGGCTCAACTTGCCAATCAGGGAACGACTTTTGCAATTTTTGATCCCCTGAGTCAGAATGCCGGAAAAGTCATTTTCCTTGAACAGGAAAAACTTGAAAAAGCATGGACACAGCGGGTTATTTACCTTCGCAATCTCAATAACCCCTCTTTTGCCGCTGACGGCAGACATACTTCATTGTACACTCTGACCGCTATCGCACGTCATCACGGCATTATCACTGACGTCAATATCCTGCTCCATGAAAACGCTATCGAAGAGGATGAAGTCAAACCGCATTTCCTCTGTGCCATGGCTGACAAACTCGGTCTCAAAACCAAAATTAGTGATGTAAATTGGAAAAAACTTATCAAAATGGGAACTGTTTTTCCCTTCATGGGCTTTACCAAAGACGGCAAATCTGTGATCTTCTGCGGTGCCCGTCCGGTCAAAAATCCCGACGTCATTGATACAAAAGCTCTCGAAGTCAAAAATGATGATGCAAAACAGCTTCAGAATGCTGACGCTGAAAAAGAGGACGAAAACAAAAAAGATGAACTCACTGTCGCTGTTGAACAGCCGGAAGTTGTTACTCCCGAACAACTTAAGGAGGAGGCAAAAACTCCTGCCGAGCCGGTTTTTGAAGTTCTCGTCTGGGACCCCCTCGTCAACGGTGAAAATTCTTCCCGTATGCGTACCATTACAGAAGCGGATTTCAATGAAAAATTTCAGACTCAGGTCATTTTCTTCAAGCGTCACTATTCACTGCTGGACGACAATCAGCCCTTCGGTCTGCGTTGGTTCATTCCTGAATTTTACCGTCAGAAATCTCTGCTGACTCAGGTTGCCATAGCAATTCTGGCGATCAGCCTTATCGGTCTGGCGATCCCGCTGTTCTTCCAGCTGGTCGTTGACAAAGTTCTCGTTCATCAGAGTTACAACACTCTGACTGTTCTCGGTATCGGAGTTTCGGTGCTGCTGGTTTTCAATGCGGGAATGGAATTTATACAGAATTACTTTCTGCTGTTTGCGACCAACCGCATTGACATTCGTCTGGCGACGAGAACGTTTGCCAAACTTCTCAGTCTGCCGGTGGACTTCTACGAAAGGATTTCCAGCGGTGTGCTTATCAAACATATGCAGCAGACAGAAAAAATCCGCAGTTTTCTGTCCGGCAGTCTTTTTCACTCCGCTCTGGAACTTTTCTCGCTGGCGGTATTTCTGCCGTTTTTGCTGTTTTACAGCGTCAAACTGACATTTGTTGTGCTGTTTTTCACTTTTTTGATGGCTCTGGTTATCGCAATTCTGATCAAGCCGTTTCAGGCCCGCCTCGAAGAACTTTATATGGCTGAAGGTAAACGGCAGGGTATGCTCGTTGAGACCATTAACGGTATCCGTACCGTCAAATCCCTGGCTCTCGAACCCACTCAGCAGCGTAAATGGAACGACACAGCAGCTTATGCCATCACTCGTTATTTCAGAGTCGCAAAAATTTCTCTGACTGCCAGAACCATAAGTCAGCTGCTGGAGAAATTCATGTTCATCTCTGTTATCTGGATCGGTGCAATGTCCGTTTTTGACGGTGAAATAACTGTCGGTGCTTTGATTGCATTTCAGATGCTTTCCGGCCGTGTTACTGCTCCGCTCGTCCGGATCGTCGGACTGGTTCATGAATATCAGCAGACTGCTCTTTCAGTCAAAATGCTCGGCGTTGTCATGAATACCCCGATGGAATCTGTCGGCGGCAGTCTGCAGCATAAACTCCGCGGTGAGCTTTCTCTTGAAAACCTCAAGTTCCAGTACACTGCTGACGGCCCCGTCGTTATCAAAGATTTCAATCTGCATATCAGTCCCGGCATGACTGTCGGTCTGGTCGGACGTTCAGGTTCCGGTAAAACCACCGTCACCAAACTTATCCAGGGACTTTATCCGCTGCAGGGGGGTATTATCAAATTTGACGGCATTGACATCCGCGAAATTGACCGTTCATGTCTGCGTTCAAATATCGGTGTCGTTCTTCAGGACAACTACTTCTTCCACGGCACTATCAAGGAAAACTTGTCCGTTACCAAAAAAGATGCCACCATGGAGGAAATTATTTACGTTGCCCGTATGGCAGGTGCTGATGAATTTATTCAGCGTATGTCAAAAGGTTACGATTCAATGCTTGAAGAAAACGCGTCCAACTTGTCCGGAGGTCAGCGTCAGCGTCTCGCTATCGCCCGTGCACTGCTCCCGAACCCGCGTCTGCTCATCTTTGACGAAGCGACCAGTGCTCTCGACCCCGAAAGCGAGACTATGATCCGTCGCAACCTCAAAATGATCGCAAAAAACCGTACCGTATTTATTATCTCCCACCGCCTCTCCATCCTCTGCCGTGCCGATAATATCGTCGTCATGGACAAAGGCGAGATCGTGGAACAGGGTAATCATAAACAACTTATAGCCAAAAACGGTTTGTATAACAGTTTCTGGAATCAACAAATGGGGACCGAAGACGATGTCTGAAAATAAATCAAGCAAAAACTTTTTCGACAGAATTTACGACAAAATCGTCGGAAAAGATCATATCGCAGGCGAAGCCGCTGAGTTTCAGCCTGATGCAATCTATCTCGAACACCAGAATCCGGGATTTCCGCTCCATATCGTATGGTACTCGATACTGTTTCTGCTGGCACTCGGGTTGGTTTATGCCTGTGTGACTGAAATCGACAAAGTTGTCGTCGCAGAGGGCAAAATCGTTACTACACGGCCGCCGCTGACTATAAAACCGCTTGAACGTACCGTTGTCAAAAAGGTTCACGTTTTTACCGGTTCCAAAGTCAAAAAAGGCGATCTTCTGATTTCATTCGATCCCACTTTCAACAAAGCGGAACTCGAAAAACAGCGTGAACAGTATGCCAGTCTGGAGGCTCAACGCCGCCGTTTGGAAGCTGAAAACAACAAAAAAGATTTTGTCGCTGACCTGACTTCTGAGGATAAAAAACTTGATAACGATTTGCGTGAAGATCTCAAGGATAACCTTATCCTGCAAAAGATGATCTTTGACGCCCGCACCCGCTACTACAATGAAAAACTCCGTGCTTATGACGAAAATATTGCAAGTACGGAAAATACTTACAAATCACTTACCAAAAGTAAAGGCGATTACTCCGAACGCAAAAAGAAAACCAACGAAATCAAGGATATGTATACCGACCTTCATGCAAAAAAAGTTGCTTCCAAAAAGGAAAAACTTCAGGCTGAAATCGAAGTTATCGGTTATGAGATCCAGATGGATCAGCTCGATATGCAGATCGTGGAATACGGTCATCAGTTGATGAGCCTCAAGTCTGAACGCAATACCTTCGTTTCTGACTGGAAACGCTCAATCGTTGAAAATCTCGTCGATGTCACCCGCAACTGGCTTGCTTATAAACGCGAAATCACCAAGTCTCAGCGTTATAATGACCTGCTTGAACTCCGTGCTCCCTGTGATGCCGTTGTGCATGAAATTGCACCGTTTCAGGAAGGTTCTGCCGTGCGTGAAGCCGAATCACTTATCACCCTTATTCCGCTTGACGTTCCGCTTGAAGCAGAAATTGACGTAAAAGCCAAAGACATCGGTCTGGTTAAAGTCGGTGATCAGGGTCGTATTAAATTTGATGCTTATCCATTCCAGCAGCATGGCACTCTGGATGGTACTGTCCGCTACATTTCACAGGATGCCTTTGAAAAAGGACAGGATGGGGCCAAAAATAATCCCCGAATGGATGCTGAACGTAAAGGTTCATTTTATCAGGTTCGCCTGGTCATGAGCGGAGAATTTCTCAATCCGAAAGATGTCGTAATGCCCGGTATGCGTGTTGTCGCCGAAATCAAAGTCGGTAAACGCCGCATCATCAGCTACATCATCAATCCCTTTATCAAGGCGATGAACGAATCCATCCGCGAACCGTAATACGCTTTGCAGATACTGCTGAGTGAGAGGCGGAAACTTTTTTGCGGGGCAAAAACCTTTTTGAAAAAAGGTTCTTTTCCCCACACCCCATTTTCCAAAAACTTTTACCGTAATTGCTTTTATTATCCTAATAAAAGCAATTACAATTTGTTTATTACAAATAATTTAAAATATATTTTACTGTAAAAATT
>JAFVUZ010000069.1 GCA_017502435.1 Lentisphaeria bacterium | reverse complement strand
TTTTTTAGGGAATGAGCAATCAAATCTTCCGCCGGATTAGCCACATCAGGGGTATGCCGTTCGTTGCTGTCGCAACTCACTATACCCCCGAACCCCCTCAATTTTTTTTATTATCAGTCAATGTTTAGTACAGAGCCAAATTTTTATAGTAAAATATATTTTAAATTATTTGCAATAAACAAATTGTAATTGCTTTTATTGGGATAATAAAAGCAATTACGGTAAAAGTTTTTGGAAAATGGGGTGTGGGGAAAAGAACCTTTTTTCAAAAAGGTTTTTTCCCCACAAAACAGTTTTTCTCCGCTCTGTAAATTGACAGCAGTATTGGAAAAATCAGCTTTCAAGAGCGATTTTCATGCTGAATTTTACTGTTTCAAGAGGAGAGATTTTTCTGGCACGTCCGGCTTCGATTTCGCCTTTGCGTCCGGCAAGGAGACAGTTTGTGGGTTCTATGCCGCAAACGTAACGTCCTTTCTGGAAAGATTTCCATTGTGCGAGGTAGGGCAGTTCGTCTGATTTTGCAGAAATGACGGCTTGGAGACCGTTTTTGCTGTTTTTCAGAACAGCGTTGCAGAAACCGTCGGCATCGGGTTTGATGAAGTGGAAAAATACTTCTTCCGGAGTATCTGCTGCCGGTGCGGGCATTTTTTCGTAAACTGCCAGATTTTTTTCTGCATCTTCATTGCGGGGAACGATTTTTTCGTCATTGCTTGAATAGATGACGTTTTCATCCACCAGCGGATAGCCGAAATTGCAGTGATAAAGCATGACCAGATAATCATCGGATGCTCCGAGATTTTTGACTTCATCGTCAATATAAACGGTGTTGTCGCCCATAAAAGTTGTAATGGTACGTCGCAGACGCAGATTTTCACCGAACATTGCTGCTTCACGGACTGTTCCGGAAATTTGCAGACGGTATCTGCCGTCGATCCATCCGGCATTGACAGAGAGCATTTCAGCACTGTTCATATTGATTTTGCCGTGAAGCGGTTGTCCTGCTTCCGGACCTCCGGCATGGCGGAGACCGCATGGAGTCATCAAGCCGCCCTGCCAGTCAGTCAGAAAATCGAGAGATTTTGTACCGCTGTAACCGGCAGGACTTCGCCATGCGACATTTTTGCCGTCAATGGAACACTCTGTAATGCTCATGCCGCGGTCGGCGGAGATGACAAAATGCAAACCGGACCCGTTATTGACTTCGACCAGACGCAGACCGCGTCCGTTCCCCTCATCGAGGACGAGGGTACGGGCGTATGCCAACTGATCCATATCGGCAAGATATGCCATCAGCTGAGCTTCATTTTTCATAAGTCAAAGCATCCAGCAGGTTCTGACGCTCATCTTCAGGATAGGCTTCGCCGAGTTGGGCAAATGCGTACATTGCTGCGGCATTTTTTGCGTTTTTGATCAGCAATGCGGGGTAAACATCCTGAGAAAGACACATACGGATAGCACCGATGGAGCGGTCGTTCCATGAAAGTTTGCGGTCAAGGTCGCGGATGATACGGTCAACGCTGTCTGCCAGATTCGGGGAGACCATGCGTTCGATAAGTTCTTCTGCCCATGCGTTAAAGTTTTCGACTTTGAAATAATCGTCAACACCGGCGAATTTTTTGCAGAGAGCGGCACCGCATTCATTGATGAGGAGATTTTTGACTTCCTGCATTGCTTCGGGGAAGGCGGCAACTTCGTTCATGTAGGTACATTTGCGTGCTTTGGCCATCATACCGAGAGCGAAATGGCTGGCATTGTGACCGTAAAGTTTTGCTTCTTCAAAAGGATAGAGGTCTTTTTTTGGATAGAGACCGACAATGCCGACGTTTTCGATACCGGGGGCACTGGAGGTGTAGATGGTGCAGAATTCTTCGACCAGATGACCTGCATCAAGACCGGGGGCGAGGGGGGGCAGTGCGGGATTTTCAGCAGTTTTGAAAATCTTGCTCATTTTGCCGATGACGGTATCCAGATAGTAGGTATTGGGGAATGATGCGTTCATGGTGTTTTTGAAATCATCGGCGGCAGTTGTGCTGTTTTCGGAGGTGTAAACATAGCGGACAGCATCGGGAGTACGTTCAAAGCCTTCTTTGATCCAGGGAACGCAGAACTGGTAAAATTTGGTTGCCGGCAATGCGGTATTGATTGCGCTTGCTTTTGAAGCGTAATCTTTGAGGATTTCCAGATCTTCGGCAACGGATGGATTGTAGATTTCAACTTTGTCATAAGTATCAGTTACAATACCTGAGGCATTGGAGGTATTGACTGTGATGCTTCCGGCTTTGCGGATGGCTTCAACCATGGCGGGGTTGACTTCAGCGATAACGATTTTGTCGAAATTGCCTTTGCTTGCACCGGCGACGAAAATGCCGGTCTGGATGGGACCGCAACCGATACCCAAAAAGATTTTTTCACTCATTTTTAAAACTCCCGGGGAACATCTCTGTAGGTTCCCTCTTTTACTTGTTTTATTATTTTTTCAATGGAAACAGCACCGCCGGATGCGGTAGCTGATTTGAGATTGTAGAAAGAACTTGCCGCACCGAGTTTGAGGATTTCATCCAGCGGCATATTTTCGTGGATGCCGTACATGACACCGGCACAGAAAGCATCACCGGCACCGTTGCTGCCGACGATGTCAGAGCGGTTGATTTTGAAAGACGGTGCGATATAAAGTTTACGGTCTTTATCTATGGCGGCGGAGCATTCAGGCATATGGAAAATGACACAATTTGAAACACCGGCATCCATAAATGCGTGAAGGGCTTTTTTCATATTGTCAAAATCAATAGAATCATCTTCACGGCGTATTTCAAGGTCAAAAGTGTTTCCTGCTTCGATTTCATTGATGGCGAGAATATCGATGTAGGGCAAAGCCGCATGAGTTACACGTTTGAATTTTTCTTTGCTTTCAGATACAAAATCGACCAGAGTCATGATGCCTCTGGATTGAATATCTTTGAGCAGTCTTGCTGCAGGAGTGCCGTATTCGGGATCTTCACTGTCAAGTTTGTCCAGCAAAAGCAGGTATCTGAGATAGAATATTTTGGCATCAACATCAATTTTGCTCAAATGTTCATATCCGAGTTCAGCATTTGCTCCGCGGCAGTGAAAAAATGTTCTTCTGCCGTCAGCAGACATGACATCAGTAAATGATGTCGGAACATCGCTTCTGAACATGAAATCTGCATTGATATTGCGTTTGGCAATTTCATCCATAAGATAGTCGCCGTACGCATCTTTGCCAATCATACCTGCGGCATAAAGCGGAATTTCCGAGCTCATTGCTGCAAGGTCGAAGAGAACATTGCAGGGACCGCCGCCGCCGCCCTGTTCGACGGCTTTGATATTGCACAATTCGCCTTCTCTGGCGAAACGGTCGAGGGTTTTTACTGTGTCAACGATCCAGTTGCCGGCACAGATGATACCTTTTTTTGTCATAATAACTTCCTTTTTGATTGAGGATTTTATAAACATTGTATTATAATAGACCTAAAAGAGAAAATTTCAAGTCGATTTTGCAAGGAAAAATGATAAAAATAATAAAGATGCTATTGAAAAATTCATAAAATGTGATATTGTTATATGAATTTATATTTTTTAATTGTTTTTTACAGAGTGTGTTGCGGAGTTTTAGGTTGTCAAAAATGTATATGAAAACTTTGAAAATATTTTTACTGTTGATTTTTGTATGCTGCAATAGTATGGCAGCTTCTGTGTTGGGGCGGAAAAATCTGCTGTCCGACCTTCGCAGTGTCCGTGCTGATAAATGGACCTGGAATGCCAACAATGTGATTCTTGAAGGGAACGTAGTGATCCCGTCAAGCAATTTCCATATCGTTGCAGATAAAGTAATTCTGAATACTGAGAGCCGTGATGTCGAGTGTATCGGAAATATCAGACTGCTTGCCAGAAAAACTGAAAAAACAGCTTTGACTAATGAACAGCTGGCTGAACTCCGCAAATATCCCGATGTAGTTATTGAAGTTGAGGATATTTCATATACCTCACTTGGCAAACCTTATGTCAATGCTCTGGTTTATTATGTAACTGACAGAGTTACAGCAGACAAACTTTCCGGCAATTTGATCAGCGGTTATATGAGTATGCAGAATGTCCGCTGCAAATCCGGCAATTTCGCTTTGAAAGCCGCAAGTGCCGTACGTAAATCCAACGGCGACATAGACTTGAAAGATGCCGATTTCAGTACCTGTGAATATCTGGCAGAGGATAATGCCCACTATTCGATTTCAGCTTCAGATATAAAACTCCGTACTTATCAGGACAATGGTTTTGATATAAAAAATTATGATTTCTCCATCGGTCAGCACAGTATTTTTGCCAAAAATGCTTTCGTCAATATTTACGGCGTGCCTGTTATGTGGCTGCCGGTGTTTTACAAACCGAAAGATGAAAGTCCGCAGCTTTTTGATGTCGGTATCGGTGCTACCAGTGACTGGGGATTTTTTGTTTCATTGAGCAAGCAGATAAATATCAGCGATTATCCGTATGCTGTTGCCAATCTGATGGTTGATTATTATGTTAAACGCGGTTTTGGTTACGGAGCGGAAATTGACTTTGCAACAGAAAATTCCAAGACCAATATATTTGCTTACGGAATCTATGACAAGGACCCGGAGGAAGGCGTTGACCTGGATAACAGCCGTATGCGTATTCCGCATTTCCGTTATGATGTCAGATTGGTCAATGTCAGCCATATAACTCCGACATTTGACTTCAGAACTCACGTTGAATATTTGAGTGATCCCTATATTCAGCATGACTTTTTCCGTATGAACTATGACAATAATCCTGAACCTGCATCGTATGCGGCGTTTGAGAAATATTTTGAAAATGCAACTTTGTCGCTTTACAGCAGAGTCCGTGTAAATACTTTCTCCAATACTGTTCAGAAACTGCCGGAATTCAGAATTGATGTTCCGCGTATGGAAATTTTCAACACCGGATTGTATTATCAGGGGGAACACAGTATTGATTATCTGACTATGGAGTGGAGAAATTATGACCGTCCGAGACGTGTTCCCAACTTTATAAAGACAGCAGATTACGAGACGATGCGGCTTGATTCTGTAAACTTTTTGTATTATCCGATCAAACTTTTCAATATCAATATTGTTCCGCGTGCAGGCGTGCGTTTCACTTATTACAGTGATTCATCACGCCGCAGAATTACAGAAAATGATCTGCAGCAGATGTTTATTGCAAATGAAATCGACGGCAATTTTCCTGCCAATGTTGTCAATTATGACCGTTTCGGCGGAGACAGAGTACGTTTTATCGGGGAATTCGGTTTTGAAGCAAATACCAAAATCCATCGTACTTTCAACAATATCCGCAGTGAATTTTTCGGTATTGACGGTTTGAAACACGTTATGGTTCCGTACGTCAATTATACTTATATCCCGGAACCTACGGAAGATCGTGAACATCTTTATTATTTCGATGATATTGACCGTATCGAGCGGCAGAACTTTTTCCGTCTCGGCTTGGAAAACCGTCTGTACACCAGAGCAGATAATCAGCTGCTTAATACTTTGCGTATGGAAAATTACATCGATTTGCATTTGAACGGCAAGGACGGCTTCAATCATGTCGGAGATTTTTGTACCAAATTGAGTGCATCTCCGCTTAAAGGATTGGTCGTAAGCACTTTGTTTGCCATCAATGCAGGAGATAATTATGATGTGCGGCAGAATACTTACCGCAACACCCGCTTTGTCCCGCGTAAGGGAATTTCCGGACGCTGGCTGAACCGCTGGGTCTTGTCGTTGAGTTATGAACCGATTGAAGATTTTATTTTCACTATGAGTTATGTTTATCGTGATAATTATGCTTCACGCAGTGCCTATTCAATGGGGTCAACACTTACTGATATGGAATCCGGAAGTGCGTTTGACAGATATTACAGTGGACGCACTCAGCAGATGAGTTTCGGAATCGGTGTGCCGCTGACACCTGACCGCAGAACCAAAGCAAGTTATCAGATAACTTATGATTTTGAAGCCGGCTTCATCCGCAGTCAGCGTATCGGAGTTTCGCATCAGTTCCACTGCTGGGAATTTTCGGTTGTGCTTGCTCAGTCAACCAATTATGAAGACCGCAAAAAAGAGACAGATTATTCGATTTATGTGAACGCCACCTTGAACGGTATCCGCAATCCTTTGGCTGAGGTCAAAGGTGAAATGCCGGGACTTTACCGTATGGAATCAAGCAAACGAACTATCGGCGGTTTCTGATGCAGAAAAAAGGAGTGATGTTTCCGCTTCTTGACGGAATATTGCAATCAATCATTGAAATTGATGAAAAACGTTCTTCTCTGGATGATGTGCTGGATAATCCGCATTTGATAATGGCAGAAATGCGTCGGACGGCATCGCATTGGCTTTTTTCTTTTTTCCGTTACAGGATCTGTGTTGAAGAATATATACGCAAGTTTGCAAACAACGGCAGAATCAAAAAAAATCTTTTCCGTTTTGCTGCTGCATCCGTGGTGCATTGTGCTTTTCAAAATCATGTCGCACGGGAAAAAATGGTTAATGTTTTTGTGGAATATGCAAAAATAAAATACGGTTTTTCCGAGGGACGTTTTATAAATGCTCTGCTGCGTAAGGTTTGCCGTGAAAATCCTGAATTTAAGGCAGTTCTGCCGGAGTGGTGCAGCAGACACTGGCGTAAGATTTTCGGCAGTGAATTTGTAAAAACGGCGGAGAAATGTCTCGGATGTGAGCCGGTTGATGTCTTCCGTTTGAGGCAAGGTTTTGAAATTGACGGTTTTGAATATGAAATTCTGCCGTGTGACTTGCAGAAATTCACTTTTTTTCAAACGTCTGAAATTGATAAATGTATTGAATCCGGCTGTTTTCAACATGGCGGTATTTATATTCAGGATGCGGCAACCGGATTTGCAGTTGAACTGCTGGATAAATATTTACCACAAAAACAGGGAAGTTTTATTGATGTTTGCGGAGCCCCCGGCGGCAAAAGCATAATGTTTCATGATTTGCGTCCTGATTGGCAGATAACAGTTGGTGATTTGTCTTTCAAAAGACATAAAAGAACTGCAGAAAATTTGCATAGATGCAATGTAAATGCCGCTTTGGAATGCTTCGATGCGTCAACTTTTGAGTTCAAAAAGCAGTATGATGCAGTTTTTGCCGATGTTCCGTGCAGCAACAGCGGAGTCTTCCGGAAACGTCCGGATGTTTTGTACCGTTTTGATGAAAAAAGTTTGCATGAAGTCGTTGAAATTCAGAAAAAAATACTTGATAATATTGCAAGTGCTGTTGCAGATAATGGATTTTTGCTGTACAGCACCTGTTCGATAGAACCGGCGGAAGATGGCGGGCAGATACGGAATTTCTGTCTGCGTCATATTGAATTTGAATTGCTGGAGGAACGTCTGACATTGCCGGATGTCATGCATGACGGTTCATATTGTGCGGTATTGAGGAGAAACGCGAAATGATAATTGAAAGCGGCAGAAAACTCAATCGCAGTTCATGGGCGGCATTTATCGGGGCAGGGGAATTGATATTGGCTGTCTTGCTTTATTTTTATCCGGATTATGCAAAAGTGTTTCTTTTTGTACTGCCGGTGGCATTGCTGTATGCGGCAGGGGCTGAACTTTTCTATAAATATTACAAAAAGCACGGCAGTCTTTTGAATCTGATTGGTGGAATTATTTCCGGCGGACTTGGAGTTTTTCTGCTTTTTTGCGGACGTAAAACCTTTATGGTAGGTGTTGCAGTGATGATGCTGATGGAGGTTTGCCGTCAGTTTGCAGGAGCGAAGTCCGAACGGGCGGGTAAACTTGAAAAAATGGTTTGGTTCGGTGCGGCATTGCTGTCTTTTGTCTGGATGGTGCTGATACTTTTCAAAGGGTTGCATTTGTATTGGTCGGTGCGTGAATATCTGGCATTTTATTTTCTTGGCAGTGCATTTTTGTCATTTTTACGCCGCAGTTGATTTTCTGTTGTATAAACAGCATTAAAAAGTTGATTTTTCTGATTCAGGATGTATATTAAAAGACACGTTTATTAAAAAAATTTCCTGAAACGGAGTGTTACAATGGGATTTTTCAAAGATTTGTCGGAGCAGCGTAAGGGATTATGGATTTTTCTGCCAATTCTCGGATTGTATGTTTTTTCGTATTTTCAACGCAGTGCTGTGCCGGGGCAGATATTCACCCAGCTTTCGGAGGAGGGATTTTCTGCGGAACAGATTGCAACGATTTCTGCATCATTTATTCTGGTTTATTCTCTGTCGCAGCTGGTAGTTGGAATGCTGGCTGACAAATTCAGCGGTGTTCGGGTCGTGCTTTTGGGTGGACTTCTGCTTGGATTGGGGTCGCTGTTTATGCCGATGTGCCGCAGTCTGGCGATGATAAATTTCTGCCGTATTGTCATGGGATTCGGCGGCAGCACAATGTATCTCTGTCTGGTCAAAGAGACAGACAGACTTTTCGGGCGTAAAAACTTTTCGATTTTTTTAAGTATTATTTATTGTGTCGGTTATATCGGCGGGATGTTCGGGACATTGCCGTTTGTGTGGCTGTGTCAGAAATATGAATGGCGTAATGTTCTGCTGGTAATAGGTGCAATAACTCTGTTGGCATATTTTATACTGGTCGCAGTAATTGCAATACGCCGGGAGCCGTTTGCTCCGGTAGCAGATATACCTCTGACATTCAAGCCGCTGCTGGCGATTATGAGAAATCCTTATTCATGGCTGATGTTGTTTTGTTCGAGTGTTAATTTCGGTATATATTATGTCATTCAGTCATTTTGCGGCAAAAAGTTTCTTGAAGACTGCGGAAATTTCAGTTCAGAGGAAGCCTCTGCAGTTATCATGTTTCTTACCTTGAGCTGTATGCTTACCATATCCGGAGTGGGAGTAGTTATCAAACTTATCGGCAACCGCAGACGTCCGATGATGCGGATAGCATCCAGCATAAATCTTTTCTCCACAGTGCTGATGCTGGCGACATTGTATTTCCGTCAACTGCCGTCATGGTTGTTTGTGCCGGGCTATTTGTTGTATGCCTGTGCTTCTGGATTTGCGATGGCATATACGATGACCAGTCAGGAGATGAATTCGCGGGATTTGATAACCACGGCAACAGGTTTCAACAATATGGGCAATTATCTTTTTGTTGCGGCGGGTTCATTTTTCATCGGCAAACTGCTTGATTCATTCATAAAAGTTCCGGTTGCTGCCGGACAGGCGGTAATTTATCCCCGTGAAGCGTATATTGCAGTATTTTGCATATTGCTTGGGATTTCTTTCACCTCATTCTGTCTGATGCTGCTTGCTCCGGAAACCAGAGGTCATTATCTGCATTTGAAATCAAAGAATATTTGATTTTTTTATAAACAATGTCTGTCTTGTCGGCAATGAAGGCAGCGGAGGCAGTTTAATGATTTAGGAATAGATTGTAGGATCGGGGATGCCAGCTTCGGCAAAACCCGCTTTGCGGAGTGCACAACTGTCGCATTTGCCGCATGAACGTCCGAGTTCGTCGGGATTGTAACAGCTGGTGGTCAGACTGTAATCCACTCCGAGTGATGTCCCTTTTCGGATGATCTCTTTTTTGCTCATGGACTGAAGCGGAGCGTGAATTTTAAACTTCCACTTTTCGTCGGCGGCTTTGGTTGCAAGATTGGCGGTTTGGGTAAATGAATCGATAAATTCTTTGCGGCAGTCTGGATAGCCGGAATAGTCGATACTGTTGACTCCGATGAAAATGTCACAGCTGCCGATCGCTTCTGCATATGCCGCTGCAAATGACAGGAAAATCAGATTGCGGGCAGGGACATAAGTCACAGGTATCCCGTCAGATTCTCCGGCATCCGGAACAGCAATATTTGGGTCTGTCAAAGCAGAACCGCCCCAGAGTGCGAGATTTATGTCAATGACAGAATGGGCTGCAACACCTGCTTTTTTTGCAATTTCAGCGGCACGGTCAAGTTCAACGGTATGGCGTTGACCGTAACTGAAACTCAAGGCGTAACATTCAAAGCCCATATCTTTGGCAATGGCAAGGCAGGTGGCAGAATCAAGTCCGCCGCTCAAAAGAATAATTGCTTTTTTTCCGGTCATAAATCAAACTCCCTGTTTGTCTGCTCCCCAGATGATTTTGTGCATTTGCAGCTGAAAGCGGAAGGGGGCATTGTCCGCAAGAATCCATTCGACGATTTTTTCAAATGCTACTGTGCCCCAAACCGGACTTACAAGCAGGTTCGGCGTTTTCTCTGCAAGATTGTATTTGCGGGTGGTTTCAAGTGCAAATTCGTAATCTTCACGGCTGCCGGTAACAAATTTTACTTCATCGAAAGAGGTGAGATGTTGATAGTTTGTATAAAGATTTTTTTCATGCATCAGACTTGACGGCAGTTTGCAGTCGAGTATCCGTTTGACAGTGGTCGGAACACGGCTGATGTCAAAGCCGCCGTTTGTTTCAAGCATAACTTCAAACCCTTCCTGCAAGAGAACTTCAAGAAGATGGATGGCATTTTCCTGTGCCAGCGGCTCGCCTCCTGTGACTTCAACCAGAGGCAAACCGGATTTTTTCACTTCTGCGATGACATCTTCAATGCTCATTTCGCAACCGTAAGAAAAATCCTGTGCAAAAAGCGTGTCACAATATGAACAGCGGTAGGGACAACCGCTCAAACGCACAAAGAAACAGGGGCGACCCGCATAAGTGGATTCGCCCTGAATACTGGCAAAAAGTTCGGCAACTCTGACTTTTGTCTGCATAAAAATCAATCCTCAAAGTACATGGCAGAACTGGTGCTGGATTCGTAAACTTTTATCCCGTAAAGAGATACATTTCCGTCGTTGATTTTTGCCTTGAGTTTTTTGTAAATTACCATAGCGATAACTTCGCTGGTGGGATTGATTTTGGCAAAAAGTTCATTTTCTGAAAGATTTGTATGGTCAAATTCCAGAATGATTTCATCGAGAGCGGCTTTGAGTTTTTTAAAATCCACGGCGATACCGATTTCATCAAGTTCTTTTGCACGCAGAACTGCACCGATGCGGTAGTTGTGGCCGTGAAGTTTGGAGCAGTCGCCGTTGTAACCGCGGAGCTGATGAGCGGCAGAAAATTCGCGGGAAATTTCAAGTTCAAACATTCTGAAGGATTCCTTATGCGTTTTTAATTGCGTCTGCAAGGGTTTCTTTGGACTGCGGTCCGGAGAACTGTGCTACTACATCGCCGTCTTTGAAAACAAAAAATGCGGGGAGGGTGCGGACTCCGTAATTGCTGGAAACTTCCTGATTTTCGTCAACGTCAAGTTTGATAACTTTGGCAGAACCTTCAAATTCCGCAGCCAATTCCTCCATGACCGGAATCATCATTTTGCAGGGACCGCACCAGGTTGCCCAGAAGTCAACGAGGGTTACACCGTCTGCGATTGCGGATTGAAATTCGTCCATTGTCATTGTTTCAGCCATGATAAAACCCCTTATTATTGTAAATGTTTGGTAATTAAGATGTTTTCGAAATTCATCAAAAATTTGCCTGAAATTGATGATGAAACATTGTCAATATATCATATTTTTCAAAAAATCAAAACAAATATTTGAAATTTTCTGAATTTATGATATAATATAAGTATTATGAAAAATTTTAACGCACAAAACTATTACCGATATTATCTCTACATCCGGTACTGATGCAGAGACAGTCGTGTTTTGCAACGTTTCAAACAGATGTCCTGCCGGACATCTTTTTTTTTGAATTTTCAATCAACTAACTTGTTAATATAAAGGAAAAAAAATGAGCAACATTTTTCAGGAACTGAAAGATCGCGGTTTCATCTATCAGATGACTGACGAAAAAGCTGTAGAAAAAAAACTTAATGAGGAAAAAGCTGTTTTTTATTGCGGATTTGACCCGACCGGCAGCAGTCTGCATGTAGGACATCTGCTGCCCGTAATGGCTATGCGTATGCTGCAGAAAGCCGGACACGTGCCGACTGTTCTTATCGGCGGTGCAACCGGAGCCATCGGAGATCCCTCCGGACGTTCAACTGCCCGTAATATGATCACTATGGAAGAGGTCGCTTACAACGTTGAATGTTTGCGTGCCCAGCTCGGACGTTTTATCACTCTGGAAAACGGGGAAGCCAATTTTGTCAACAACTTTGACTGGTTCGGAAATATTAAACTTCTTGACTTTCTGCGTGACATCGGCAGCCGTTTTTCTGTCAACCGGATGCTGGCACAGAAATCTGTAGAGAGCCGTCTTGAAAACGGACTTTCATTTCTGGAATTCAGTTATTCTCTCCTGCAGGGATACGATTTTTATCATTTGAATAAAGAATACAACTGCACTCTTGAAATCGGCGGTCAGGATCAGTGGGGCAATATGGTCGCAGGTACTGAACTTATCCGCCGTATGTATGAAGATGAACGTGAAGTTCATGTTTTGACTATTCCGCTGCTGCTCAATCCCGCAACCGGACAGAAATTCGGCAAGTCCGTCGGCGGAACCAGCGTCTGGCTGGATACTGCAAGAACAAGTGTTTTTGATTATTATCAGTTCTGGCGTAACTGCGATGATGCCATGCTCGGTGATTTGTTGAAAAAATTTGCTATCGAATTGCCGGTTGAGGAATGTATTGCTTTGGCAAATTGTGAAAATATCAACCGTGCCAAAGAAATTCTTGCTTATGAAGCAACAAAATTGGCCCACGGTGCAGATCAGGCACGTGATGCTTATCTTGCCGCCGGTTCAAAATTCGGTTTTGCCGATCCGGAAAATAAGATTCCGACCACTTCTGAAATTGCAAAAATCGATATTTCCAAAGCTCAGGATACTTCAATTCCTGCAGTTGAACTTGCAAGTTCACTGTTTGATGGCGACGGTATGTGGATTTGCAAACTTTTGCAGGAAGCAGGTCTGGTTAAATCAACCAGTGACGGCCGCCGTCTGGTCCAGGGCGGAGCTGTTTCAGTTGATGATGTAAAAATTACCGATGTTTCAGCCGCTTTGAAAAATGCGGAATTGAATAAGAAAGAGTTTGTAATCAAAGCAGGAAAGAAAAATTTCCGTAAAATCGTTCTTGTTTGACAGAATAATCTGTAAATTCAATATTCAGCGTACAGAAATGTTTGTTTCTGTACGCTTTTTTGTGCTTGAAGTTGACATTTTTTTTATATATGAATATGTTTTTTTAATTTGATACAATTTTGAGAGGATGATAAAAAATGGTAAATATTAAAAAAATATATGGATTTGTTTAATTTTTTACTTGACTTTTAGTAAAATGTTTATATATTTTTGATATTATTAAAAATATATTTGATTTTTGAGTTTAAAACCAAGTCAAAAAGGATTGTTTATGAAATGTTATTCAAATTATCGCTCGTCAAAAGATGAGTGTATGACGTGCAATTTGCGGGATTATTGTAAAGAGAGTACTGAATCAGAACCGTCGCTGATCTCTGACAGTGCCAGAAAAATTCCCGCCGATGATCTCGCATCACCGGTGACGGTCAGCCGCAGAGGTTATGACAGGAAAATATATTCACGTTCCGACATGATTGAATTGATTGGTTTTTTGGTCGCAATGGATGAAAAAACTTTATCCATTATGTCGGAAAAATTCCAGAATCCGGCCATAAGTCTCGCCGAAATCGGCAGAAAAAAGAATATTACCCGTCAGGCAATTCATAAATTGATAAAAAAACGCTGCGAGGATATTCCTGAAATTGCAGCAGTATTTAACAGAAAATCTGAAAAAACTTTAACCTTTATGGAGGCAGTATGTCAAATCAAACAGAAATCATCCGCACTCAACTCGAAAGAACCCGTCAACAGCTTCAATTGTTACAGGAGCTTGACCAGCTTGAGTCAGAGTTTAGACTTATCGAGACTGAGTATCGGCAAAGACTTGAACAGCTGACAGGTAAACTTGCGGAATTGCAGACACTGCCGCAGGTTTGTCTTGAAATGTAAAATAACTGTGAAAATTTATAAAAAAATTCCCCCTGCAAATAAAATCAATTGTTTGCAGGGGGATTTTTATTATGACAGATAAGAATTTTATGGATTATCAGTCTCTGTTTTGGCTGTATATCAGATCAAGCCTTCGGCTTCGTCGATACCGAAGCGGATATTCATGCACTGAACAGCCTGACCGGATGCACCTTTGGTGAGGTTATCGATGCAGGAAGTCAGGATGACTTTGTTGGTATGCGGGTCGAGGTTGAAACCGATTTCGCAAGTGTTGGTCATTGTGACATACTTGGTATCAGAGGTGCGGCCTGCGGGAAGAACACGGACGAACTGTTCTTTGCCGTATGCTTCTTCGTAAACCTGTGCGATTTTTTCCATTGTGCAGCCGGGCATTGCATCGAGAAGAATGGTTGAATTGATGCCGCGGTTGGTGGGAACCAGATGAGGAATGAAGTTGATAGCCATTTCATCGACTTTTGCGGCTGCTGCCATTTCCTGTTCGATTTCGGGCAGATGGCGGTGACCGTAAACTTTGTAAGCCTTGACGGATTCGTTGCATTCGGGGAAGATGTAGGCAAGATCGACTTTGCGTCCGGCACCGGTTACGCCGGAACATGAAACGACAGCGATATTTTTTGTGCTGACAAGTCCGGCAGCCAGCAGCGGAGCGGTAGGCAGAATGCTGCTGGTGGGATAGCATCCGGGGCAGGCGACGAGGTCGGCTTTGGCGATTTCGGAGCGGTAACGTTCAGGCAGACCGTAAACGGCTTTGGCAAGGAGGTCTTTTGCGGGATGTTCTTCGCCGTAATATTCTTTGTATTTTTCAGGGCTTTTCAGACGGAAGTCGGCGCTGATGTCGAAAACTTTAATGCCCTGTTCGAGCAGAGGAATTGCAAATTCAGTTGCAAGACCGTGCGGCAGAGCCAGAATAGCGGCATCGCATTTGCCCTTGAGGGATGCGGCATCGGGCATGACAAAAGTCAGACCTGAATTGGTGAAACGCGGAAAAACGGTGCTGATGGGCTGACCGGCATTTTTGCGTGAAGTAATGGCGACGATTTCACACTGGCGGTGACGGGTGAGAATGCGGAGAAGTTCTTCACCGGCATAACCGGCGGCACCGAAGATTGCAACTTTTACTTTGTTCATTTTTTAATCCTTTCATTATATTAACTTGGTTATAAGTTTGATAATCGCCTTTTTGAGAGTTCCAAAAGGCGGAAAACGCATGGGGAAATTCAACAATGTACTCTGAATGAGAATACTTTTGTTGTGAGTGAAGGTGTTGAAACTTGCTTTGCCGTGGTATGACCCCATACCGCTGGAACCGACTCCGCCGAAGGGCAGGTGGGGACTGCACAAATGCATGATGGTATCATTGACACAGCCGCCTCCGAAACTTACGGAGGTGAGAAATTTTTTCATATTTTTACGGTTTGAACCGAAGTAATATCCGGAAAGAGATTTCGGACGGCGTGCGATGATCGGCAGAATCTCATCCGGGGTTTCAAAAGTTATCACCGGCAGAATCGGACCGAAAATCTCATTTTCCATAATCGGATCTGTCCATTGAATATCTTCAATGACGGTTGGGGCAATATAGAGAGAATCCGGATTGCGTTCGCCTCCGGTTACAAGTTTGCCCTGATTGATAACTGCAGAGAGGCGGTTGTAATGATTTATATTGATAATACGGGTGTAATCGGGGCTTTCCTCCGGATTTTCTCCGTAAGCATTGATTATTTCTTTGCGGAGCATATTCATAAATTTGGGCTGTATTGATTTATGAACGAGCAGATAATCCGGAGCAGCACAGGTTTGACCGGCATTCATGAATTTGCCCCAGACGATACGCTTGGCGGCAAGTTTCAAATCAGCGGAAGCATCGACAATACATGGATTTTTGCCGCCGAGTTCGAGCGTTGTCGGCGTGAGATTTTTTGCGGCTGCTTCGGCAACGGTTCTGCCCATACGGATACCGCCGGTAAAGAAAATGTAATCCCAGTTTTGTTCGAGCAGTTCTTCAATGCTTTCATCTTTTGCGGCAATAACGTGTTCATTGGCAAAGGTTTTATTTATAAGCTGTTCAAGCATACGGGTCGTCGCCGGGGCGAGGGGGGACATTTTGAGAACGACGCTGTTTCCTGCTGCGATTGCGGCGGCAAGCGGTTCTATGCTCAGCAGCAGCGGATAGTTCCAAGTGCTGACAACGAGGACATTGCCGTAAGGTTCTTTAATTATTTTACCTCTGCCGCCGAAGTTTGCAATAGATGCTCCGGCGTATGAAGGAGCGGCAAATCGGCGGAGATTTTTGTGCAGATAGCGGATTGCAGTTACAAGCGGGATAAATTCGCTGATAGCGGCTTCATTTTCTGATTTGTGCAGATCGTCATACAAAGCGGAAAAAAGTTGTTCACGGTTTTCTTTCAACATATTTATAAGTTTGGCAAGAGCGGCTTTGCGTTCTGCAACAGTCATGCGTGAACCGCTTTGAAAAACCATCTGTTCTTTTGTCAGAAAATTTGTAACTTCGGACATTTTACTGCTCCTGATTTTTGTAAACACGTTTGACTCTGGGGCCTATGGCACAGAGAATATCGTGCAGGTGAGTTGTTTTTGCTTCTGCCCATTGACGTATGGAAAGTTCGGTGTTCTGCTGTCTGCCGAAAAATACAACTTCATCACCAACTTTTGCTGCCGGTGCATTGTCGAGCAGAATCGTGGTGTAATCCATTGAAATACGGCCGACTATCGGACAGAATGCACCATTGACCAGTACATATCCGCGATTTGAGAGCGAGAGCGGAATTCCATCAGCGTACCCTGCGGCAATTGTGCCGAGACGTGAATTTTTGTGTAAACGGAAAAGTTTATTGTAGCCAACGTAGGAACCTGCCGGCATTTCGCGGACGGAAATAAGTTTGCCTTTGAGTTCAACAACGGAATCAAGTTCCCATGAATCACAGCAGCCGTACATATTGATACCTGCACGCACCAGATTGAACGGATGAGAGAACGCCTCCGGATAATTGGCGATGCCTCCGCTTGCGGCGATATAGACGTGCGGCATTGCAATATTGACCTGAGATAGTTGATCCACGAGTGCTTTTAACAGTTTTATTTGCTGATGCGTGTAATCATCGTTGATTTTCCAAGATGTTGAAAAATGTGAATAAATGCCGAAAAATTCAATATTTTTGAGTTCACTTTTAATTTTGACGATTTCTTCAAAAGCTTCATTTCCGAGCATTCCTATTCTGCCCATTCCGGTATCGATGGTCAATGCTCCGCGGATGATTTTATTCTGTTTTGCAGCTTCGCGGTTGATAGCAGCGGCAGTTTGAAAATCATTCAGAGGGCAAATCAAATCGTATCTGACGGCATCTTCTATTTCTTCAGAGAGCAGATTTCCGAGAATTTGGACCGGCAGACCGTGATGATGTATTTCGATTGCCTCATTCACATCGGCAACTGCAAAATAAGACGCTCCGTTTTTTTTGAGTACGGAAGCAACTTCATTGACGCCCAGACCGTAGGCATTTGCTTTTATCACAGCCATTACCTCTGCCGGAGCAACCCGGCTGAGGATGGCTTGAAAATTTTTAGCAAGGAGGTCAAGATCGACTTCCAGAGTTACACGGCAGTGTGACATATCGACGTTATAACCTCAATTATTTTGCATATTCAACAGAACGGGTTTCACGGATAATGGTAACTTTGATCTGTCCGGGGTAATTCATCTCTTTTTCGATGCGTTGGCAGATATCTTTGGCAAGCATCTGGGCTTCGCCTTCGTGAACTTTTTCGGGGGTTACGATCACGCGGACTTCACGGCCGGCCTGAAGTGCAAAGCAGTTTTCGACACCGGGGAAGTCATGGGCGATGCTTTCGAGCTGTTCCAGACGTTTGAGGTAAAGTTCAGTTGTTTCACTGCGGGCTCCGGGGCGGGAGGCACTCAAAGTATCACAGGCATTGATGAGAATGTCATAGAGTGAATTGACTTCGAGTTCGCCGTGGTGGGCGGCAACAGCGTGGATAACATCGGCGGCTTCATTGTGTTTGCGGAGGATGTCTGCACCGATCTGTGCGTGCGGGCCTTCAACTTCGTGGTCGATGGCTTTGCCGATGTCATGGAAAAGACCGATACGTTTGGCTTTTTGTTCATCGAGACCGAGTTCTGCGGCGATCATGCCCATAAAGTAAGCGGTTTCGAGAGAGTGTTTGAGAACATTCTGGGAGAAACTGTAACGGTATTTGAGTCGGCCGAGGAGTTTGACGACCTGCGGAGCGACACCCTGGATACCGGTTTCAAGTACAGCGGATTCACCGACGCTGAAAAGTTCGTCGTCAAGTTCTTTTGCGATTTTCTTGGCAAGTTCTTCGATGCGGGTGGGATGGATTCGTCCGTCACCGATAAGGCGTTCCATAAGCTGGCGTGCGACTTCTTTGCGGATGGGGTCAAAGCATGAGATGACGACAGCTTCGGGAGTATCATCGATCAGAATGCTGACGCCGGTTGCGGCTTCAATGGCACGAATGTTGCGGCCTTCACGGCCGATGATGCGGCCCTTGAGTTCATCAGTGGGCAGCGGAATGGTGGCGGTAGTGCGTTCATAGGTACATTCAGAAGCGTAACGCTGAATTGCACAGGTAAGGATGCGGCGGGATTCTTTTTCGGCTTTTTCCTTGGCTTCATCGAGAATGGTGCGAACGAGGATGCCTGACTCATTTTTGACTTCGTTTTTAAGTTTTTCGAGGAGCATATTGGTAGCAGTTTCGCGATCGAGCTGAGCGATGCGTTCAAGTTCATCGATTTGTTTGGAGATGGATTGTTTGAGTTCGGCTTCGCGGGCAGAAAGTCTTTCACGGAGTTGAGAGACTTCTTTTTCTTTTTTCTCAAGTTCGTCCATTTTATTTTCGAGAGTATCGGCACGGCGTTCGAGGTTTTCCTCGCGTTGAGAGAGACGTTTTTCGATATTCTGCTGTTCTTTGCGGCGTTCTTTGAGTTCAGCTTCGCATTCTTCACGCATTTTGATAATATCGCTTTTGGCACTTACGCGTGCTTCACGGACGATATGATCGGCTTCTTTGGCGGCTTCACCGCGGATTTTTTCTGCGGCACGGACAGCGGAATCTTTGCGGGCAGCCATAATGAGAAGGACTGCGATGATTCCGACAGCAAGACCGGCGGCACCGGCGATTGCTGTGAAGATGATGATGTCTGTCATTTTGTTTTTCTTTCTTTTTGTTTTTTTGTTTTAGTTAAATCCGGCACTGTTTACGTTCCGCCGGAAATGTGTAAATTTGTTTTTCGGTGACGATCATATCAAGTTTGATATCGTGCGGTTCGGATGGTATTTCACCATCAAAACGCTGACACTCGTAAAAAATCCCCATCGAAAATTCTGCATTCAGAAGCAAACGGTCATAGAAACCTTTGCCTCTGCCGAGTCTTTGGCAGCGGTCATCGAAAGCGACTCCCGGTACCAGATACAGCATACATTCATACTCCTGCTCAGCGGCACTGCTGAGTTCCATTCTGGGCTCAGCGATACCGTACTTGCCGACGGTGAGGTCGTGCAGGCGGTCTTGTATTTGCACCATTTCGTAAATTTTTTTCTCCCGTTTGTAGCGTGGCAGAAAAAATTTCTTGCTGCCGTTGAATTTTTCGAAAAGTTCCCAGAGGTCAACTTCCGAGTCATCAGCGGCATAAAAAGCCACACAAAGGCTGTTTTTGAAAATTTCAGTTTCAGCGATATTGCGGCAAATTTGAGCAGAAAAATCCTTCCGTTCATTTTCTGATAACAAACGGCGTTTTCCGGCAAATATTTTACGCAGATCAGTTTTTGAAACTTCCATTTTTCTCTGCGGAACGAAGACTTTTCCAGTAATCGATCCGCTCCTTTATTTTAGATTCGTAACCGATATTTTTCGGTTCGTAATAGCTTTTTTCCACAGTCATATAGTCCTGAACCACAAATCCGCCCGACGCGTGGGGGTATTTGTAATCCGCCTGATTTTTTACCGTATCCGAACCGGGATTGGAGTGGCTGTCACGCAAATGGACCGGAATCGGCTGGACACGGTTTTTTTCAATATCTTCAAGTGCCTGATTTATTGCAGTATAAGAGGCATTGCTTTTGGGGGCGGTCGCACAATAAGTAACCGCCTGGGCGAGGATTATTCTTGCTTCCGGCATTCCAACCATATCGACCGCCTGAGCGGCACTGACGGCTACCTGCAGGGCGTGCGGGTCGGCATTTCCGATATCTTCGGAGGCAAAAATCATCAGTCTGCGGGCGATAAAACGTATGTCTTCATTGCCTGAAAGCATTCTTGCAAGGTAATAAATTGCAGCATCGGCATCACTGCCCCGCATACTTTTTATAAATGCACTGGCACTGTCATAATGAGCGTCATCATCGTAATGAATGAACTTTTTTTGAATGGAATCTTCTGCACATTCAAGGGTGACGGTTGTAATTCCGTCTGCATCGGGAAGGGTGGTCAGAACGGCAAGTTCCATAGCATTCAGAGCTTTGCGGGCGTCACCTTCGCAGGCATTTGCAAGGAAACGTACAGCTTCGGGAGCGATATTCACTTTACGGTTCGGAAAACCTGCCGGATTTTGAGCAGCTTTCAGCAGCAGAGTTTCAATATTCTGCTCCGTAAGCGGTCTCAAAATGAATACGAGTGAACGGGAAAGCAGAGCCCCGACAATATAAAATTGGACATTGTGCGTAGTTGCTCCTATAAGGCGGATATTGCCGTTTTCCACATCCGGCAGCAGTGAATCCTGCTGGGATTTATTGAAGCGGTGGATTTCGTCAATAAAAAGAACAGTACGTCTGCCGCACTCTTTTTTGAGCTGTACTGCATCAGCGATCGCTTTGCGGATGTCGGCCACGGTGCTGGTCACTCCGGAGAGACGAATGAATGCACAGTTGGTAGTTTTGGCAATAAGTTCAGCCAGACTGGTTTTGCCCACTCCGGGCGGACCTGAAAATATGATAGAGTGGAACATATCCGCGTCAATGGCACGACGCAGAAGTTTGCCGGGTGCCAGGATATGATCCTGCCCGACATAATCTTCCAGTTTCTGCGGCCGCAGACGTGCCGCCAGAGGCTGACCGGAGCAGCTTTCAGAATAACCGTAATTTACGGTATCTTCTGCTGTATCGAATAGATTAAAGTCCACTTTTAAGCTCAAATTTCTCTGCGGACCTGCAAAAAGCAAGCAGATACACTTCCTCAAATGAAGCGTCGTTGAAACAATATTCCGTCAGAAAACGGAATATATCTCATATTTTGTGCATCAAGGCATCGTTAAATGCCGTCATGCTTTTCGTAAATCACACAGTTTAAATGTTATATATAAAATACTTTCTCAAGTATACAACTATATTATAGCATAGGGAAAAGAAAATTACAAATGTTTTTTCTTTATTTTTTAAAAAAAATTTGTTCTGCGGTTGAAATTTTCGATTTATGTGCTATTTTATACAAATTGCAAGTGCATGGATTGTGCACTTTAACTAATAACCAAACCAAATGGATACCTGCAGAAAGCAAGGATCCGAAAAAAGAAAGGCCCTGTAAAATGGCAAAAATCACTATCAATGACTTGATGGAAGCCGGTTGTCACTTCGGACATCAAACCAAACGCTGGAACCCCAAAATGAAACATTTTGTTTACGGGGCTAAAAACGGAATCTCCATCATCGACCTCACCAAAACCATGCACCAGATCGCTGATGCCTGCAACTTCCTCCAGAATGTTGTTATGAAAGGCGGAGATGTCCTTTTCGTCGGTACCAAACGTCAGGCCCGCGAAATCACTGCTGCTCTGGCTGAACGTACCGGTATGTATCATGTTTCAGAACGCTGGCTCGGCGGTACTTTGACCAACAACGTCACCATCCGCAAGTCAATCAGCAAAATGTACGAAATCGACAAAGTTCTCGCTGACGAAACCAACAGCGGCATGAAGAAAAAAGAATTGGCTGTTTTGAGCCGTAATGCTGTCAAACTGCATCGCGACCTCGACGGTATCGCTAATATGAAAAAACTTCCCGCAGTCCTCGTCGTTATCGATACCGATCATGAACTCAACGCTGTCAAAGAAGCTAATAAACTCAATATTCCGATCGTCGCTATCGTTGATACCAACGGTGACCCCTCCATGATCCAGTATCCCGTCGCCGCCAACGATGACGCTGTCAAATCAATCCAGATCATCACCGATCTCTTCGCCGACGCTATCTTGATCGCTAAAGAAATTTATCAGAAACGTGTCATCGAAGAACGCGATGCCAAAGAAGCCGCTGCTAAAAAAGCCGCTGACGAAAAAGCAGAAAAAGGCGACGCCGAAGAAGCTCCCAAAGCTAAAAAAGCTCCCGCCAAGAAACCCGCTGCTAAAAAAGCCCCTGCCAAAAAAGCCGCTCCCAAAGCCGCTAAAGCTGAAGAAGCCGCTCCCGCAGAAGCTGCAAAAGCAGAATAATTAATTATAACTCATCAGGAGATATTTAAAAATGATTACCGCAGATATGGTCAAAACCCTCCGCGACAAAACCGGTGCAGGTATGATGGATTGCAAAAAAGCCCTTACCGCTGCTAACGGCGATATGGACCTCGCTATCGAAAACCTCCGCAAATCCGGTATCGCTAAAGCTGAAAAGAAATCCGGCCGTGCCACCAATCAGGGCAAAGTCGTTGTTGCCAAAGACGGCAAATTCGCCGCAATGGTCGAAGTCCTTTGCGAAACTGACTTCGCCGCCAATACTGACAAATTCATGGATTTCGTCAACAGCGTTGCAAAAACCGCTCTCTCCATCGCCAAAACCGGTGATGTTACCGCTGAAGTCAACGAAGCAGAAGCCGCTGCTTTGACTGAAAAAATCGCCGTTATCGGTGAAAATATGCAGATCCGCCGTGCTGTCCGTTGGGAATCAGCCGGTAAAGTCGGCAGTTACATCCACGGCGGCGGCCGCGTCGGTGTCATGGTTGATGTCGAAGGCGAAGATGACGATGCTTTCCTCGTTGATATGGCTATGCACGTTGCAGCTTTCCGTCCCGCTTACATCACCTCTGCTGATGTTCCCGAAGAAGTTATTGCCAAGGAAAAAGAAATTGCCGCAGTTCAGCTTGTAGGCAAACCTGCCAACATGATTGAAAACATTCTCAAAGGCAAAATCAACAAATGGTTTACCGAAGTCTGCTTCGTTAACCAGCCCTGGATCAAAGATGACAAAACTTCTCTGGTCAAATTGAAACCCAATATGGTCGTCAAACAGATGGCACGTTGGGAAGTCGGCGAAGAAATTTAATTTCCGGTCGATACTCAAGTCTTTTAAAAGAGGCTGTTGCAAAACCTTGAAAGGTTGGCAGCAGCCTCTTTTTTTGTATTGTATATTATTTGAATAAGTTTCAGGCGGTTTTTTTCCGGAGCATAACCGAAATTGTATGTCCAGAAAACAATATCTGCTTCAGCTGATTCTCGATGTATTGTTTTTTCGATCAGACTGAGCCATTGCGGAAAATCGTAACTCGGGAAATAGCCGCTCAACGGTTTTTTTCGGACGGATGCCTTCTTCTTCAAGTACAGTATTTGAACCGGCTGTTCTCGGATCTTTGCTGGGAAAACCGCAGGATTCTCCGACAAAAATAATACCCTTGGCTCCGGGACATTTGCGGAAAAGTTTTCCGTATGAATTGCTGTAATAATTCCCGGCATCCGGATCGTCTGGATGACGGTCGCTCAGCATGCGTGTATACAAATAGACATCGATTCCGAATCCTGCCGCCCTGTCAACGAGATCATTGAAATCAAGATAACCAGTCGGAGTAGAATCAACTTCCGTTGTAAAAAACAGAATTGTATCAAATCCGTGATGTGCAATAGAACTTAAATAGGCATCAGGATAGCGGTCCAGCTGCCATCCTGAATGTACCATACGGGGAGAAAATGCCGGTCGGCGGTCAATTTTTCCCTGAGTCAGAAACGGTGCTTCACGCAGATTCATCAGGTCTTCGAGATAATAACATCCCTGAGCCGCTCCGCGGTCATCACACGCCCGTATGATGATTTCAGCCGTTGTACAGCTGAATTCATAACTTTTTGGAACAGCAAGTTTTTTCCCCTTCAATTCTTTCTGTGTGCCGATCTTTATGACATTTTTCTGTTTTTGAGAGAGATTTCCTTTTTTCAGAAGTACTGACACGTTCATACTTGTAAAAAGGTAATCCTGCAGATCGGCTGCAGTTCTGACAACAAGCATTGATGTATTGTTGTCGATCAGAATTGTCCAGTTATCGCTTATTTCTGTTTCATTATCTGACGGACGCAGGTTTTCATCCCTGCGTCCGCTCTGATGAACGGTATTCAGAAATTTGCGGAATTCATAATTTCTTTCAGTTCCTATAAACTATCTCTTAACGGAATTCCAGTGTCAGATCTGCAGTTATTCTGCCGGCCTTTTTCAGATCACCTCTGTTTTTCGGCAGGATGATATATTGGAAAAGGTTGCTGTTTTTGTCATAACGTTTATAGCTCATGTTGAATTCAGCATCGCCGGGGAGGGCGATCGACCCCATAGCGTTTTTCAAGACCGCACCGGAATCGGGGAATACGATTCTGCGTCCCCTTACAGTTCTTACTGCTTGACCGTTTATGATGATCTGCGGAAATTCATGATAGAGCCAGCCGGCATGAAAAAGCATATATTTGACGGGGGCTTTATCTTTGATCGTGACTTCGGCAGACATTTCTACTTTGCCTGAATTTTTGCGGAAAGTGTAGCGGTAAACAGCATCAGATGCTTTATATATCCTGTAGCGGGGAGAACCGTTGCGTCCGAATCTGCCGCGGCATTCGGCTTTGAATACTTCGGGGGTATTTTCAATGATTTTGATATTTGCCCAGCGTTCTTCTTTGAGATAGTATTTGCCTGAACTTGTCTGCAGTTCATCAAGCAGGGAAAAGTTAGGGTAAAACTGCCCGTTTTTCTGAAAAAATACAGGAAACATGCAGCCTTCAAGAAATTCACATTTGATCTTGCCGGTATCGATAAGCCAGGTATCGCGGTCTTTGTCAAATGTTCCGATATTTGCACTGCAGAACAGTGCAGTGCAAATCATAAACAGGGAAATAAAAACTAATTTTTTTCTCATTTTACAGCTCTCCAGTTTTTGGCATTGCAGAAACTGTATCCTTCAAAGAGGATAAACAGATTCTGTTTTCCGGACACAGGACGTTTGGTTTTGATCTTTATGGTTTTCCAGTCTTTGCTGTTTTTGGAATACAGTGTATCATTATTGACAGCAATTTCAGCAACAGTATCTTTTTCATCGATACCGTTTATGCAGAAACGTATCCTGCCGGGGGAGATAAAACTTTTCATGCGGACAAGTTCTATCTCAAAACCTTTGCAGGCGCTGCCGAAATCATATTTTCCTGCTCCGATAGTACCGTTGGCGATCCAGAAAAGGCCGCCGCCGGGCTGCTTTTGAGCACCATTGATGAAATATGATTTGCCGCTGTCGTTCCATTTATAGGGATCCATGACTTTGCCTTTGTAAGGACGTGAGACAAGGTCAAGACTGAAGGGATCCTTTTCGGTCATGGTATTGCGGATGATCTTGAATGAAGCGTCAAATCCTTTTTTCAATGCCGCATCGCATTTGCCTGCAGGATAGAAATAAACAATCTGACTTCCGTATGCAGGAATATCATATTTATATATATTGCTTCGTACTGCATATTCTTCAGTTTTCGCAAAAGATGGGTAAACAAGTCCATGATATTTTTCTTTCGGCAGAGCAATTTTCATTGAACCTGCAAGTTTTTTATCGGAGGTATTTACGATTATCAAAGCATAATCATCACCTTTTTGCCAGAGGGATGTCTGTATTCTCGGCATGGTGACGAATTTGTCGCCGTGATTGCCCCAATATTCTTTTGCCTGCGGTACAGCAGTCAGCATCTGCGGAGGACGTGCCATCATACCTTCATTGAAAAACGGCAGCATGGCAATTCGTGAATGGATCGCACGCTTTACAAAACGGCGTATTTCACCGCAGAGGGGAGACAGCATGATATGATTATACCAGCCGAGCTGTTCGCCGTAGTTCAGCATCATGGCCGTCTTGGTGAAGGGGGCATTAATTGCCGCGCTATCACGTCCGTAGAACTGTGTGCGTCCGGAAAATACCATCGGGAACAGCGGCACCATGTCATTGTAAAACCATCTCCACGGCAACATTGTATCAAAAATACCGACACAGGTTTCAGTATGATCTTCTGTTGAAAGTATTTTGCCTTTGGCTGTCGGATGATTCCGGATATAATTATAGGTGTTGTAATGGCCGTTGGTGTACCATGATCTGAGATCCCCTGGTTCATGACCGTGTTTATTTGAGGTGCATATCGGAGCTGCGGCTGCACCGACCTGATCGACATAAACACCGTCGGCACCGTGAGCCATGATTTTTAATGCAAGGGCGGATATTTTATCTTTGTAAGTTTTGGTAGACGGGCAGAGAATGACACATTTTACACTGGAATAATTTTCTGTTGCAGTCTTGCCGTTATTGATTATTGCTGCCGGAATACCGTATTTTGTGTATTCAAAATTTTCACCCTGACGGTCGCGGTCCGGCCACAATCTGCCGTTTATGTACGGAGTAATGCGGATGCCGTGTTTCTGCAAAGCACGATAATATTCCAGAATTTCAGGATTTGTACGGATGTTCGGACCGAGGCTTGTGCCGCCTTCTTCCCACCAGCCCCAGACAAATACTGACGGAGCAGATTCAAAGTATTCGGCAAGTCTGATGATAGCATTTTCAGAAAGATACGGGAAGATGATGTTTATACACCATGTGGCGTTGCGCATCCATTCGGGGGTATCTGTATTGGGCAGAGATTTGCGCCACCATTTTGATTTGTTGCGCTGCTGTTCCGCACGGTAGATCAAACCGGCATCGTACCAGTCTCCGCGGAAGATTTCGACAGCTGCACGGGCTTTGTTCTGAAATTTATTGTTGTAAACTTCATAAATAGTATTGGCATCAAGGCCGTTTTCAGCAGCTGAATAATTGATTATTTTGATCATACCTTCGGGATCGCCGGGAGAAACATAGATACCGCCCTTGGAATCATAGAAGGCCCCGCACTGCATGGAAGCCATACCGCGCGGATAGATCTCGCCGAAACTGGCGTTTCTTTTTGCCGCATTCGGGTAAGCGATACCGCACATCTGCGGTACAAGCATATAGTCTGTGCCGTTTTTCAGAGAGTTGAATTGCACGTCAGGATAATTCACATGAGAGATCCTGCCGTTTTTGGTATCAGATATTCTGAGAGTATATTCCAGACGATCTGCACTGTAAGTGAAATCGCATACTGCTTTGAAAGCAACAGGACTTTTTGCAGATGATTCTTTGCTGTATGCGATGGAGAATGACCATACACCGTTTTTCAGAACCGGTTTTTTAATAAGAGTGCTTTTCATTTCAGGGCTGAGAGGAGATACTTTGGCAGCTATCGTATTTTTGCGTGTATCGACAGAGAAAAGTCTTGACCCGTTGGCAAAAACGTCCCGTTTGGCAATATTATCAAAGAAAGATACAGGATGTACAAAATCTTTAGCGTTGAGCAGGACGAGGCTGGAATTTCTGCCCTTCATTGTGATTTTGCTGCCTTTGGGGTAGTTGAAATGAACTTTCTTGTATGCACTGAGTTTGCGGATGGCGGCAGGACCGAGAACATAGGGATATACCTGTACTTCGGCAACATCGCCGCCGAAACTCCACGGTTTACTGAATTTTTTACCAGAGGCCAGTTCTATCGGTTTTTTGGAAATATTTATTCTGTAATTCGGGACTTTGCGGTTCATTACCTGCTTGCCGTTGAGCCAGGCGGTGACTTCGATCCAGTCTTCTCCCTGATCGATGACCAGATGGTGTTTGACTGTCATTACGAGATTATGAAATTCCGCACCGTCTGATTTCGGCAGGATGTGACCGGAATAAAGAGTTGATTTCCAGTCTTTGCCGTCATGAAGATTGATATAAATACGATCTCCCTGACGTGAGAAAATAAACTGATCTTCTTTGTGAGCAAAAGCATCCAGATCTTTATTGACTTCATTATTGTCCGGCATTGTGCGCCAGCGGCATTTGATGAAAACCGTCATTCCTTTTTCGCAATTAATATTTTCTGAACCGGGAATGACAAGGCTGTGGGTGAGACCGTCAAGAGTTATATCGGATTCGTTGACTTTGACATCATCGCCTTCAGATTTGAAGCCTTTTTGTCCGACTGGGATCATTTTGCCTTTTTCAATCTTGAATCCGCCGAGCGGCTGCGGTTCAGCGGCAGCTGAATGCAGAGAAAAGGCAACAGCGGCAGCGATAAAATAATGTTTCAATTTCATTTTTTATATTTCCTTCAATTATTGATAAAACTTCCACTGAGGCGGAGCTTCACTGGCTTTCAGTACTTTTGTATTTGCTTTGATTGCTTCTCCGTGGCCGTCAAGGAATGAAGCATTAAAAAATCCGCCGTGAATGCCGACAGGCAGAAGGTACGGATCGGCGTAATGTCTACCGTCTCCGTTTTTCGGAACATCACTTGAATAGAGAGTTCTGGAAGGAGAAGAGTAGCGGTCTGCTCTGAAAAGAGCCCGTGAATTATCTGCAAGATGAGCAATTGCTGCGGGAGCACCGGCTGCGCCGCCCCACCAGTGTCTTGCTATCTGATAATCTACGTTGCCATGGCCGTTATTGAAATAAGCTCTGGGTTCAGACGGGCAATCCCAGACACCGTAAGCATAACCATTGCTTGTCCAGTTATAGTCCAGGTAACCGCATGTCACATTCTGGCTTGATTTTGAACAGAGGATACCGCTCCAGCAAATTTTATTTTTGTCACTGCTTGTATCCTGGCCGAAAAAATGAGAATGCATAAGAAATGCCCAATTATAATCAACAATATAATTGGCCATTGCCATACCGATCTGCCGCTGATTGCTCATGCATTGAGCAGAGCGGGCGCGTTCTCTGGCTTTGTTAAGTGCGGGAAGCAGCATTCCCGCCAGAATGGCAATGATAGCGATTACGACCAGAAGTTCGATCAGGGTGAATTTTGTTTTGTTGCTTTTTTCCATTTTTTTTCCTTTCCGGTGTAGATTATTTTATATTTTCACTACAAACCGCAGTAGTGCTTCTTGCTATTATTTCATGCGGTATAATTTGGGTTATATTCTGTTTTTTTCCATACCAGCTTGCGGAATCATTCATCAATTTGACTGCCTCTGATGCTGATATATCGTAATGAAAGTTAACAACGGACAGCGGTTTGAGTGTAAAAAGACGCTCAGTATATCCGCAAATGCCCATTACAGAAATCTGTTCAGGTACATCGTATCCCATTTCATCAAGTGTTTCAAGGGCGTACATCGCAGTTGCATCGCAGTAACACATAAAAGCAGTCGGAGGGGAGGGCTGGATCATAAGTTTTCTGATAATACTTGCGAGCTGATTTTTCTTTTTGAAATAACAGACAAGGGAATTTGCTTCGGGTATGCCTGCTTTTGTCAGAAAGTCTTTGTATGTTTCAGGCGTAAATCCGCGCATGCAGCCGTTTTGCGGAAAAAGAGTTGCAATTTTTTTGTGTCCGAGTGATATCAGATATTTTACTCCTGAGCTGAAGGTTTCAGAACTGTATCTTAACAGTATGGGAAAATCATACAGTTCACGGTCAGAAGGAACTCCGGCAAGCTGGACCACAGGCAAATTTGCAGATCTCAATAAATTCAGACTTTTTTCATTTCCGTTATAGCCGCCTTCACAAAGAAATATTCCTGAAATATTATCTTTGGCAAGACGGCTGTGCCATTTGTTTTCAGTGAATTTTTTTTCGAGTTGAGTACTGAGGATTATTTTCAATCTATCGCCTGTAACGGCAAGATTTTTCTGCAGTTCATTGATATAATACATGCAGGCGACACTGATATTTTCAAAATCATCTCCGGTCACAACAGCGAGATATTTTTTGTGGGAATCAAGATTTTCCGCAACATAATTTCCGCTGCGGTCAATACAATTCACAATGCCGGCATGCTGCAGCATTGCAAGTGCGGCGCGAAGTGTTACCAATGACACACCAAGTTCTTTTGCAAGAAGTTTTTCACCGGGTAATTTCTCTCCCGGTTTGTATTCTCCATGCATTATTCTGTTTTTTATGGTTCTGAAAATTTTATCTTTTTTCAACATTTATATACCTGCGGTGAAACACGTGCATCTGCACTTCTTGTATTTTAATATAGGCATATTACAGTTGTTTGTCAAGACGGATAAAATTAAAAAAACTGATTTTTTTATAAAATTGCTATTCTATTATTGTATTTCAATATGAAAAAACATAAAAAAATAATACCAGATCAATAAAAAGATTTTTTCAGCATGCAGATATTAAATTTCAGAATAATTTATTTTGCAGCAGAACTCTTGCCCGGTTTTAAAACCGGAGGAAGTTTGACATGAATGGCATTGGTCAAGTGTTTTGATGAATCGGTCAGATGGGCAATTGCATACTTTGCAAGTTCTGCATAATTAAGTGAAATTGATGTCAATTCAGGATACAGCTGCTTGCCTACAGGCAGATCGTCACATCCGCAGATGGAGACATTTTCGGGAATTTTTATGTTAAACTCATGCAGTATGCGGTAAACTCCGGTCGCCATTTCGTCGTTGGTGAAAACAGCATCAAACTTGCCACCGTCAAGAATAAATTTTTTGAGGGCGGAAGCCGCTGATTCTGCAGAAAAGTCAGTATTAAGCACCAGTGATTCATCGAATTCAATTCCACATTGAGCAAGTGACGTTTTGTAGCCGTCAAGCAGTTCATTGGAGAAAAAGTGATTTCGGAATCCGTTTATCAGCAATACCCGACTTCTTTTGCAATCCCGTATCAGATGATTTACTCCGAGGATAGCCGCCTGCCGGTTGTCAAACGAAAATGAACTGTATATTCCGTTAAAAACATCGTCACCGGAATTGTCCAGCAGAATTGCTCCGGGAATTGTATTCAGCAGAGTTTCAAGCTGTTCTTTGAGAAAATCTCCCATCAGCAGAGTTGCTGTGCATTTGTGATTTTTGGCATTATCCAGCAGCCGTATGAAACTGTCGTAATCTCCGGTTGCTGTACGTATCAGACAATCATAGCCTTTCAGAGACAATTGCTGTTCCAATGCGGTCAGCAGCCGCATATGAAAATAAGCAATATTGCCGCTTGCAGTTCCGAAAACCAGCTGTATTTGAGTGTTCGGAGTCCGTTTGCTGACAGATTGCGGTCTGCCTCTCCGGTTGCCGCAGCGGTAATTTAATTTCTCTGCCGCTTTTAAAATTCTCGCCCGCGTATCAGGGCTTATGACAGAATCCTTGCGGAATGCTCTGCTGACAGTCATCAGACTGACATTGCAATATTCTGCGACATCTTTCAAACTTATATTTTTTTCTTTTTGCGGCATTATTTTTCCGTTTCATTTTAACATTTCTTATAAAATAATTTAACATTGAATATTTTTCAAGTTTTTTCACAAAAAATACTTGTTTTTTTTATATATTTGTTTATATTATAACAAAATCGTGTTAAATTTAACATAATTTTCAACCTTTAACCTCAGGAGAAAAAAATGGCTTATTTGCTTAAATCTGAAAGTGAAGCCCGTCTCGCAAAAGTCCGCGAGATCCTCGAAAACAAAAATCTTGACCTCGCTCTGGTCTATTATGATGAATTCAACATCGGTAACGGCTGGTATCTTACCGGTTGGTGTCCCCAGTTCGAATCCGGTGCAGTTCTTGTTCCCCGCAAAGGTACACCCATGATTCTCGGCGGTCCCGAAAGCGAACCCTTTGCCAAACTCGACAGTGCCATCACCGAAACCCGCAACTTCCCCGTCTTTATGGTTCCCGATGAAGAATATCCCGCTGCAACCATTATTGACTTCCCCAAACTTTTTGCTGAACTCAATGCAACTCTCGGCAAAATCACCCGCATTGGTCTTGTCGGTGCTGACCGTATGCCTCAGGGCTGCTACAGTGCACTCTGCGAAGGTTTTGCCGGTGTTGAAATGGTTGATATTTCTCCCGAATACCTTTCTTTGCGTGCTTACAAATCCGCTTGGGAAATCGAAAAAATCGCCGCCGCTTTCAAACTTGCAGATGCCGCTTATGACGCAATGAAAGAACAGATCAAAGTCGGCAATACTGAAATTCAGGTCGCCGCTGCCGGTGAATATGCCGCACGTTCACGCGGTGCTTCAAACTTCGGTTTCACCGCTATCGTCGGTTCAGGTGCCCGTTCAAATGCTGTCGTTCCTACCGCTTCCAATAAAGAAATGGTTGACGGCGAAACTGTTATGATCGGTCTTTCTCCCAAAGTCAACGGTTACGCTTCTGCTGTCGGTGACTATCTCCCTGTCAACGGCGTTTACACCGACAGCCAGAAAGAATGTCTCCGTATGCTCCGTGAAGCATTCGTTATGACTAAAAAAATGCTCGTTCCCGGCAAAACCGGTCGCGAAATCGACGCTCCCGCCCGTGCATATTTTGAAGAAAAAGGTATGTCAAAATATCTCGTCTGCCCCTTCGTTCACACTATCGGTATTCACGAAGCTGAAGCTCCTTTCTTCGGTCCCAACTCCGATGATGTTCTTACCGAAGGCATGACCGTTTGTGTTGACGTCTCCTTCTTCGGTCATCCCGTCTGGCACGGCTGCCGTATCGAAACCGGTTACGTCATCACCAAAGACGGTGCAGTACCCCTCAGCGAAAAAATGGACAAAATCCACAGCGATTTGAATATTTGAAGATAGATTAGTTTTTTGCAGGAGGAAAAGAAAATTTTTTTGCAAAAAAGTTTTTCTTTCCCTCCTGCACCTCTCTATCTTTCAAAAAACTCTTGTGTATGTTTTCATTTTTTTGCTCCGCAAAAATCCGAAAACAAAAAAGCCCTGTTGTTTAAAACGGGGCTTTTTTTGTATTTTTTTTGAAAAATGATTTGCTTTTTTGCAGTTATGTAACTATATTATATTGGTTATGTAACCAACTATAAAAAGGAGATCATATTATGACTATGTCAAATCAACAAAAACAGGAACGTTTTCGCAAAAAAGAGTATTTGAAAAAAATTGCCCACAGATTATTTGTGGATTGGCAATTAAGAAATGGACTAAATGTTACAAAAAATCCGGAAAAGGTAAGAAGACAATTGGAAAGCATGATCAATTTGCCTGCTAATTGGACGGATGAAGATTATGAAAACGTATTGAGAGCAATTCAGTTATTCAGTGATGAACTTTATTCTTCCAATCCTAAACTTCTGGATAATGATATGTCAAAAGGACGTGATATTGAGTCTTGTATAACTGCTGCTGATATAAGGAATTGCAATAATGCAATATATCAAGCAAAAAAATTGATTGAACATTTAAGTTCTGCATTTAATTTATTTGAATTAACAGCTTCAGACAAAGCGGCAGTTGTTGCTGAACTTGCCCGAAATATTGGTTTTAATTTGCTTCAAGAAAAAAAAGTTCCCTGTTCTGATGCATCCGTTTTATGTTTGTTTGCCGCAAATCCATATCATGCTAAACCTGCCTGGTTTATAGAGAATTTTTCAGAACTGATAAAAAAACAACTTAAACCTGCCCAAATTACAGAATTAATAAAAAAATTGGGAGAATAAAAATGAAATATGCATTAGTAGATGGAATAAAAACAGAGGCAACTCCTAAAGCACAAGGTAAATGTTTGTGTTGCGGGGCTGAAGTTATTGCAAAATGCGGAGAGAAACGCGCTTGGCATTGGGCACATAAGAATAACGAAGAGTGTAATTATTCAAAAAAAGAACCTAAAACCCAATGGCATCTGGATTGGCAGAATTATTTTCCTAAAGAATGGCAGGAAGTCAGATGTCCGGAAGATAATCCTATTCATATTGCAGATATAAAAACTCCGGAAGGACTTGTTGTTGAATTTCAACATTCATATATTTCAGCGGGAGCTAAATTAGCTCGTGAGCAATTTCATAAAAATATGATATGGGTGGTGGATGGAACGAGATTGAAAAAGGATTTTATTCGTTTTTATGAAAAATTTAATAATTTAGAACCGCTTGGCATAAATCGTGAAAAAAATATTTTGTTATACAAAGTAAAATTTATGGATAATTTATTACCAGAATGTTGGCGGGAGTTAACTGTTCCTGTATATTTTGATTTCAGAATTGAAAAAACAGATGATATAGAAAATGAAAAGGAAAAAATATTGAGAAATCTTATATGGGGATTTTTTAGGATAAATCAATGGGTATTTGCTGTTTCAATGCCTCATGATTGTTTTGTTGAGTACGTAAAACAAAATAAGTTAAAAGAAATTTATCAATATGCATGGCAATTAATTGCAAATTCTATAAAAACGCCACAGAAACAAGTGCCAAAAACTATCAATCAGGCAAAAGGAGTACGTAGATCAATAGTTTTGCCATCTAATGCAAGTGCAAGAAAAATAAATCGTCTAATGACAAAATATCCCGGTAGCAGATTTTGATACGTTACAGATAATATTTACTTTCTTTTTATGAAAAGAAAGTAACAAAGAAAACTTTTTCCCGCTTCAAATCCTTTCGTTATTTTGTGCCCGATGCAGATTACGGCGTCCTCTGCGATATTTTACAATATTTTCGCAGAGGACTTACCCTTCGCCGCTTAATGCGGCTCGCCCCTCAACGGACTCGCTTCGCTCGCCTACGCCGGGGAGGCTCGCTTCGGTTAACCTC
>JAFVUZ010000068.1 GCA_017502435.1 Lentisphaeria bacterium | reverse complement strand
TGAAAGTCCGGCATATTGGCGGAACTGTCTTTGTAGCCGCGGATATTGGGGATTTCAGCAAGTTTTTTAACCAGAGACGGCTTCATATAAACTTTGGTCATGCTCGGCATATTGTAAACAAAAAGCGGCAGTTTGCTTGTTTCAGCCAGATATTTGTAATAATCCAGAAGTTCAGGTTCTCCGAGATTGAAATAACACGGAGGGGCTGCAACGACCCCGTTTGCTTTACATTCAAAAGCAAACTGTGCCTGTTCAACTGATTCCTGACACGCCGCAGAAGAAATGCCGACAAGTACGGGGATACGGTTGTTGACGATGCGAATGGATTCTCTGACCATATCCTGTTGCACTTTGTAACCGACGGCGGGGCCTTCGCCGGTAGTACCGAGAACGAAAAGTCCGTGAATACCGCCTGAAATCATGTGTTCAATCAAGCGTTCAAGACCTGCAATATCAAGTTCACGGGTTGCAGTAAGAGGAGTGATGGCGGGCGGAATAATTCCTTTAAATTCTTTCATTTTATTTCCTTATTTTCAGTATATAAGATTTCTGAAATCGGCAACACGATGCAACGTAATCATATTGCCGTTATGGGCGCTCAATGCATTTTCATCACCTGAACGGGACAATATTAAAATATCATTGTCTTTGATGACCATTGAGGCGTAATGCCGAGACTGTTTGGCAGTTTTGCCGATTGCAATTACACCTGCAAAACACCAGTCGAACATATTTTTTGAAAAATAAAGCACCAGTCTGTGCCGTTCATTGTCCGGTACTCCGTAACGGTCTTGCGGAAGAAGTTCAGCTCTTGTCATGCTGTCTGTTGTTTGAGAGCAAACAAGCCAATAATAACCGGAAATTTCATCATAACACACGTCAAATTTCATTTGTCCGCCCGGAAACGGTACATGAAGCATAGGGTTTCCTGCCGGAGATTTTACAATTCCGCAATCAAGAGAACCGTCTGCATTAATTTTGCATTTTCCTATGGCTGCTATATTTGACAGTCCCGAATGCTGCCGCATCCAGATATGTATGGTATTATCCTCATACAGAATATGATTTTTATCATGTATTTTTATAACATGTGATTCCAAAAAACATGGGTCTCCGCAAAAACGTGTATCTTTTTTATTATCAGGAACCAAAAGACCGGTTTTATAAAAAGGAATACCAAGTGTCGTTTGCAGTTCGGAAGGATAATAAAACGTATTGGAAAATGTCCAGTTTGCCTTGTCTGTCAAATCAGTTCCCAATTTCCCCCTAAGCATTACAGGAGCGACACCGGGCCACGAAGCACCGGTATTTTTTTCCATAGTGAGATAAATATATCCGTTTTCTTTGTAATAAGCACATGGTGACTGGTGCCAGTGAGCAGTGCTTTCCAATTCACGGACTTCGCTCCATGTTTTGCCTTCATCATCACTGCGGGAAATGGTAATTCCTTTATCATGTCCGATGAAATAAATTGTATTTCCGTCAGAAAACAATCTGGCATGATACATGGCAATATTGGTTAAATGCTGCCATGTTTCACCATTGTCATCAGAGGAGAAAATTTTTCCCTGATTGCTTGCCCCGAAATCTCCATGTTCAGTTTTCGGCCCCGGCAAATTCAAAACCCCTTTGCCCCCGATATCAAAAGAAGCAAGGATTCTTCCTGACGGCAAAACAGTTAAGGACGGACTGTAACAGAAAATATCCGACGGGGACGAAGATTTATATAAAACAGTTTCATTTGCGATAATATTCATTTATTTTCCCTCAAACACGATTAAATTCATTCCTTTGGGAGGAATATTCACAACTGGTTTTTCCATAGTTTTGCCAGTCTCAAGGTTATAAATCTTTTTGAATTTGAATGAAGTATTCAAAGAAATATTCAATGTTTCAGTCTTGCTGTCATTCAAGACAACTGCGAGAGTCTTTCCCGGAAATTTATAGACGGAAACAAGTACATTTTTTGCATTTGTTTTAACCGGACAATTTTTATTCCAGTATGGGATGAAAGTAAAATTGTCATCTTTATAACCGATAGAATAAAGTTGTTTTTCCAATATTTCCCCTTCATT
>JAFVUZ010000067.1 GCA_017502435.1 Lentisphaeria bacterium | reverse complement strand
GGTGTGGCGGTGTGGCGGTGTGGCGGTGTGGCGGTGTGGCGGTGTGGCGGTGTGGCGGAAATGAAAAATACCGTTTTTTTGCTTTTTTTCAGCGTTTTTTTGCCATTTTTCCCTTGAAAAATCATGCTCTTGTGCTAAATTACGCTTATAATAATATAATTATTATAAAACCATAAAAAACACAAGGATTTATATGTCAGAAGAAAATACTCCCAAACAGTATAATGCAAGTGAGATTACTGTGCTTGAAGGTCTCGAGGCTGTGCGTGTCCGCCCCGCCATGTACATCGGTGATACCGGTGAAAAAGGTCTTCATCATCTGGTCTACGAAGTCGTTGACAACAGTATCGACGAAGTGCTTGCCGGTTACGCTTCCAGAGTTGAAGTTACCATTCACAAAGATAATTCCATTTCCGTCAAAGATGACGGCCGCGGTATTCCAGTCGATATGCACGCCACCGAAGGCAAACCTGCTGTCGAAGTTGTTCTGACCGTGCTTCACGCCGGCGGTAAATTCGACCATAACGCTTACAAGGTTTCCGGCGGTCTGCACGGTGTCGGTGTCAGCTGCGTCAACGCTTTGAGTACCCGCCTCGAAGTTGAAGTTACCCGTGACGGCGGCATCTATCAGATCGCTTTTGCCAGGGGTGTGACCGTTGAACCTCTGAAACGCATCGGCGATTCCGATAAACACGGAACCAAAGTTACTTTCTGGCCCGACGGCGAAATTTTCCCAATGACCACTTACAGCTGGGATATTCTTGCCAAACGTATGCGTGACTTGTCATTTCTGAACAGCGGTGTTGATATTACCCTCGTTGACGAACGCGTTGAAGACGGCGAACCCGCCCGCCGTGAGCATTTCTATTATGAACACGGTATTTCAGAATTTGTCAAGTATCTCAATGCCGGTAAACAGGTCATGCATGAGCCGATCTATTTCCATCGTGAAAAAGACGGTATCGACGTTGAAGTCGCAATGCAGTACAATGACGGTTATGACTCAAGTCAGATTTTCAGTTACGCCAACAATATCAATACTCCCGAAGGCGGTACTCATCTGACCGGTTTTCAGACTGCTTTGACCCGTACAGTCAATGCTTATGCCAAAAATGAACTCAAAAATGATAAGTCCCTGACCGGTAATGATACCCGTGAAGGTCTGGTCGCTGTCGTCAGCGTCAAAGTCCCCGATCCCCAGTTCGAAGGGCAGACCAAACAGAAACTCGGCAACAGTGAAGTCCGCGGTATTGTCGAATCTGTTATCAATGACGAACTTTCAACTTATCTTGAAGAAAATCCCGCAGTTGCCAAAACTGTTATCATGAAGGCTATTGATGCCGCTCAGGTTCGTGAAGCCGCCCGCAAGGCCGCTGAAACCGCCCGCCGCAAAGGACCGCTGGAAGGTTTCGGGCTGCCCGGTAAACTCTCCGACTGCTCCAACCGTGACCCCGAACAGTGCGAATTGTACATCGTCGAAGGTGACTCCGCCGGCGGCTCTGCCAAAAGCGGACGCGACAGTAAATTTCAGGCAATTCTCCCCATTCGCGGTAAACTTATAAATGTTGAAAAAGCACGTCTGGACAAAGTTCTCGACAACCGTGAAATTCAATCTCTGATCTATGCTGTCGGATGCGGCATCGGCAATGAAAATTTTGATGTCAGCAAGGCACGTTATCACCGTGTTGTAATCATGACAGATGCTGACGTCGATGGATCGCACATCCGTACATTGCTGCTCACATTCTTCTACCGTCAGATGCGTCCTCTGATCGAAGCCGGTTATTTGTATATCGCAAATCCGCCGCTTTACAAGATCACCAAAGGCAAAAGTTTTCAGTACATCGATACTGACGATCAGCTGGATGCTCATCTGGTTGAACTCGGCAGTGAAGCTGTTACTGTCCGTACCACCGGAAATGAACTTCTGCCGCTCGAACAGGTTCGTCTGCTGATCAAACTTTATAACGAGGCGTCTCATATTGCTGCCCGCATCCGCCGTGTCGGTGCAGATGTCAAAGATTATTTCAACTCTGCCAATGCCGATGGCAATTTCCCCATCGCACAGGTTATGGTCCGTGAACTTGACGGTACTACAAGTTCCTGCTATGCTTATACTCCTGAAGAGTTGGAAAGCATTGTTTCAGAAGCCAAAATCCGTATCAACGAAACCGCAGAAGCTCCGCAAACTGAAATTGAAACTGCTGAACTTGACGGCCTTGATGAAGATACTATTGCAGAATTGGCAATGACATCCGGCGTTGATGTTATTGATATTTTTGAAGCAGAAAACTGCCGTGCCATGACAGAACATCTTGCCAGCTGCAATCTTACTCCTGCACAGGTTTTTGATGCCGGAGATGTGATTATGGAAGTCACTTACGGAACCGGCGATGAAGTCGATCAGGTACGTTGTCTCGAAGATTTGTTCAACTGTGTTCGCAAAAAAGGTCAGTCCGGCCTCTATATTCAGCGTTACAAAGGTCTCGGTGAAATGAATCCCCGTCAGCTTTGGGAGACCACTATGGACCCCGAAAGCCGCAAAATGATCAAAGTCACTATGGAAGATGCTGTCAATGCTGAACGTATGTTCACCTTGCTCATGGGGGACGTTGTTGAACCCCGCCGTGCATATATTGAAAAACACGCAGCCGGCGTCAAAGACCTTGATATTTAAAGGAGAAACAAATGAAACGTACATGGGAAAGTTTTTCAAACAGAGAAGTTATGGTTTCTCCGTCACTGCTTGCTGCTGATTTCAGCAATCTTGAAGCAGACATCAAGCGTATCGAAGAAGCCGGAGCAGAGATGCTTCATCTCGATATTATGGACGGACATTTTGTCCCCAATATCTCTTTCGGCCCCCCGGTCGTTACTGCCATACGCAAAAAAACAGAGATGTTTTTTGATACGCATTTGATGCTGACTAATCCGGCAAAGTACATTGAACCTTTTGCCAAGGCGGGGGCGGATTTGATTTCTTTTCACGTTGAATGCGACGATGACCCCGAAGAAGTTATCGCATTGTGCCGTAAATTCAATCTGAAAGTCGGCATGGTCATCAAGCCCAAAACTCCGGCAGAGGCACTTTTCCCCTATCTGGAAAAAATCGACATGGTTCTTGTCATGTCTGTCGAACCCGGATTCGGCGGTCAGAGTTTTATGAGCGAAGTCCTCGGCAAATGCCGCACCCTGCGTGACGAAATCACCGGACGTAATCTGCCGGTCATTGTTGAAATCGACGGCGGTATTGATGCAAAAACCGTAATTCCGTCAGTTCAGCATGGTGCAAATCTTATGGTTGCCGGAACCAGCGTGTTCCGCCATCCGGAAGGTGCAGTAAAAGCGGTTGAATTGCTTAAAAATGCTCAGAAAGATCTGGTTGTCTGATGGCATCCCCGAATAAAACACCGCTTTTTGATTATCATTTTGAGGTGGGGGCAAAAATGGTTCCCGTTGGTAATTGGACGATGCCGTTTCAATTCGGCGACGGGTACAAAGCAGAGTATATGCACGCCTTTGAAGGGACTTGCATAACTGATTTTTGCTGTGCAGAAATTTACCGCATGACGGGTGCAAATGCTGAAAAAATGCAGAAAATTACAGAGTTTGCAGCTGTCGGTGATTGCGGTTTTTTTGAATGGAAAAAAGAAGACCGCCTCATTGATACTCCTTTTGCAGTCTGTATGGCGGAAGGTGATTTTCTGACCGCATTCGCACCGTCAGGCAAAAAGATTTGCAGTGAAGAGTTTGATGCTGCTGAGATGCAGGAATTGTCAGAAATTTTCGGCTGTATTGCAGTCTGGGGCAGTGGCTGTTATGAAACATTGTCAAAATTCGGAATTGAATTTGGAGATTGGTGCGGCAGATCAAAAAAAATTGAAATAGATTCTGTCCGCTGTATTGCCTGTGATGTTGAACTTGACGACGGGTTGCCGTGTGTTATGCTGTTTTTTGACCGGGAAAAAGCGGATGACGTATGGATCGCTTTGTTCAATACTGCCGGTGTCTGGGCTGCGGGACTTGGTGCATGGGATTTGCTCCGTTTGCAGCAGATTCAGCCGCCGTACAATGCCGTAAATTGCCGTTTGCCTCTGCTGCTCTGCCGCTGGAACGGCCGTAAATATCCGTCAAAACTTGCCAAAGTAGAATGGAGCGTGAAAAACGAGATTCGGCAGTCGCAAGTTATTTATGCATCGGTAGTTCCGGATACGGATGAGATGTTTTTGCTTTTCAGCGGTGAATTTGAGGCAGATTCAGTAGTAAAAATGCCTGAAAATCCTGCAGAAAGCGGAGTTTTGCTTGAGCAGTACTGCTGAAATGGCAAAAAAATGCTTTTTTTGTAAAAAAATCGCATATTTTTTTGTTTTTTTACTTGACAAGCAGGGCGAATACAGAATATTATATAGTGTGAAAAAAATAAAGAATACAAATAATAAAGAATTGTCAGGAGTTTTTGGAATATGAAGTATTATTCAGAAGATCACGAATGGGTTGAATTGATCGGCGATGAAGCGGTCATCGGCATTTCAGAATATGCCGCCGAAACTCTGGGTGAAATAACTTATGTTGAGTTGCCCGGAGAAGAGGATGACTTTATCATCGGTGATACCCTCGGCGTGGTTGAATCTGATGACGCATCGGTCGATATTTATGCACCGATCAGCGGAACTGTGATTGCTGTCAATGATGCCCTTGAGGATGAACCCGGACTTATCAGCGATTCTCCCGAGGAAAAAGGCTGGCTCTGCCGTCTGGCAGATATCGACAGTTCCGAATTGGACGATATGATGAATGAGGACGCATATTTGAAATATGTTGATTCTCTCGAAGATTGATTTTTTTCAAGAGGTGTTATGTTTGAAACTGTAAACGCTCAAAAAGGCGAAATTTTAATTCAGGCAGACGGTCTGTGCAAGGCATACCATGGACGCAGAGTCGTTAAGGGTGTCTCTATTTACGGACGCAGCGGCGAGGTCGTCGGTCTGCTCGGTCCCAATGGCGCCGGCAAAACAACCTCTTTTTATATGGTAATGGGTTTGGTCAAACCCGATTCAGGCACTCTCAAATTCCGCGGAGTTGATATTACTCATATGCCGATGTACCGCCGTGCGAGAATGGGCATGGGGTATTTGGCACAGGAGCCGTCGATTTTCCGTAAACTCAGTGTTGAAGATAATGTTATGGCGATTCTTGAAACGCTGGATATTTCAAGTGCGGAACGCAATAAACGTTTGAAACAGCACCTGGAGGAACTTGAATTGAGCCACCTTGCCAAGCAGAAGGCAATGACACTCTCCGGCGGAGAACGCCGCCGTCAGGAAATCACCCGTGCATTGGTGACAAATCCGTCATTTCTGATGCTTGACGAACCCTTCAGCGGAGTTGACCCGCTGGCGGTTTTTGACGTACAGAAAATCATTCTCAAACTGCGTGACCGCAATATGGGAATATTGATCACTGACCACAATGTGCGTGAAACTTTGAGCGTTGTTGACCGTGCGTATATCATGGCATCGGGCGAAGTTTTGCTTGAAGGAGCAAGCGATTTTCTGGTCAATGATGAACGGGCGAAAGAGATTTATCTTGGTCCGGTATTTTCGATGTAATCTTCATTCCGCAGGCATTCGGTTTGCGGCATGAGTTTAATAACTAACCCGGGAGGTACTTTATGAATGTTTTAATCAGCAGCCGAAATTTCGACATCACACCGGCAATTCAGGAAAAGATCGAGGGTGCAGTAGCAGCTTCTATCACCGACAAAAACCTGAGGATCTCAAGCGTACGGGTAGTTACTGAAAAGGAAAAAGTCAACTTCAAAGTTACTCTTACTGTCAGTACCAAAGGTCACGAATTTGTCAGCACAGTTGACGATGACGACGATCTTTACCGTGCAGTAGACAAGGCAGTAGCCAAAGTTGAAGCTCAAATGGCGAAAGCCATTGACAAGATCAAAGACATTCATCATGACAATGTCCGCATTGCCGATGTCCTTGATGATTGATATTGCAAGCTGAACCGAATGCCGTCCTTAAAAAGGGACGGCATTTTTTTTGTCTGTGGTAAGGAGTTTTGGGAGGATTGGGAGGATTGGGAGGACAGGGCGGCTGTGG
>JAFVUZ010000066.1 GCA_017502435.1 Lentisphaeria bacterium | reverse complement strand
TTCCCATGTTGGAATACATCAATGTAGTAGCCCAGAATGAAGACCGGGAATTTGTGGAACACCGCTTTATCGGAGTTACCGAAAACAACTGCAAAGAACAGCTCCGTCAATGGCTGGATAAGGAAAATCTCACCTTGTTTCAGCCGGTCAATCCCTATTTCGGCAATGGGGAAATGTGGCTGGAATACTTTGCCCAACCGATGAAATCAGTCAATCTCCGGGCTTTGGAAGATGCTTTCAAACGCTGGGAAATCAATGTTCCCAAAGTACCGCTTCCCCCAGGCAGTAATGAACGCAGGACAACTTTTTCGGCTTTGGAACTTGCCTTTGATGATTGTCCGGAAGAACGTATCGAATTTGCCGTCGCCAACCGCAAAGAACAGCAGGAAAAAGAGTTCAACCGGGTTACTCCTGAACAGCGTGCTATGATCAAAGCTCTGCAAGGCAGCGGCAAAGCTCCCAAAATCGACAGGGAAACCTATCTTGCCATGACACGGCAGGATGCCGATAAATATATAAAGGAATATGAAAATAATCCGGAAAATTCGTTTGAAAGTGTTACTTATAAAGGAAAAAAAGAAATCACTCCTCCGGAAGAGGCATTTCCGCAATTCAAAAAAATCAATCTGTTAAGTCATCCGCAGGCAGATTACCTGCAACGTTCCATTTTACGTGATCTTGTTGCAGAAGGACATATCGCCGACAGAACTACGCAAGAGGAATTTTTAAGTAAATTGGAATACATTACTTCCGATCAGGCAAAGGAACTTATTGAACCTCATTTACAGAAAACTGCCGGACTGGGCTTGCTTGATCAGTGCCGCTCTTACATTGAAAACGGACAAATCGTCAATCCCAAAGAGATCAAAACCATTGCCGATGTACAAAGACTGTATCAGATTCACCGGGGATTCAATCAGGAACTTAAAGCCGCTCTCCGGGATCTGCTTGAAGCCGGCGTTATTCAAACCGAAGACGGTTTTGCAAAGATAAAGTTTACCACCGAAGCCCAGGATGAGGCTTTGATTATGAAATTCGGAGATGCGCCCATTGGACCAAATCTCCGCTCAAAGATTTTTGAACTCATTGAAGAAGCTAAAATAGGAACTCTTGAAGATGAAAACTTTAAGAACCTTTCCGTAAAACAGGCAATGGAGATTATCTCTTCCCATTCTGATTTGGAGCGGAGCCGCCGCCCGTCACCTGCCACAGAAAAACAAAAAGAACTGCTTTTGAAACTGGAACAGCGTGGTGCTGTTAATTTAAGCAGGATCAATATGGATAAAATCTCTTTTCAGGCGGCTCATCAGTTGATTGAGCAAACGATTAATACCCCGCCTGAACAGCAGAATATTCCGGCTACTGCCAAGCAACGGAATTTTATCAAAGCTCTGGTGTCAGGCGGTCTTCTCCCGGCTATGCCTTATAAGGAGTGGTTGAATCTGACCGCAAATCAAGCCTCTCAAATGATTTCCTCTGTCCCGGAAGAAAAGCGGCAATCGCTAAAACTTCCGGAAACAAGAGAAACTCAAGCCCGCAGCAAAGAAACAATAGAACGCTGAAAAGGTG
>JAFVUZ010000065.1 GCA_017502435.1 Lentisphaeria bacterium | reverse complement strand
GCATTGACAATACTCCGTTGTAAAAATACACAACGAGCTTTTGCCAAGGCGATAGCAGACTAAAAGGCGGGTGGAACGCCCCCCCGAACCCCCTCAATTTTTTTTTATTATCAGTCAATGTTTAGTACAGAGCCAAAGTAATTTGAATCGCAGTTATTATTCTGCAAAGTCTTTATAACTTTTTTCTCTTACCAGATAATCGACATTTGCCACTGCGGGAGCACCGCCTGAAACGTAGATTTTGCCTTCATTGTTTTTTATCAATTCAGGGCGTGTTTTGGTCGTTTTGTAATACTTGCCGTCATCAAGCATTTCGCCGGTAATATCAACTTTGTAATATTTGTAGATTTTGGGGGCTACATTGGTCAGAATGTGCAGTGCTCCTGACATATCTGTCAGGCATACCGGACGGTCGATACCGATTGCAGGTCCCATACGGAAAACCTGATACATTTTTGACTGATCTTCAAGAGTGCAATAGTAATACTGACCTTTGCCGTCGATAAGTTTGCGGATGTAAAAAGTTCTGGAAGAGTCAGTTGAAATAACTTTGCCGCCGGCAGACAGTTTGCCGTCGGGAATACCGAGAGTGCGTTTCCAGATGACCACGCCGGTTGTGATTTCAATGCGGACATCGTTGCTTTTGAACTGGTCCTTGAACATCGGGTGACTGATGTATGCGTGTATGCGGTAGTGACCTTTTTTATTTAAAGGGAAATAGTGGGAAAATTTGAGTACAATATCGCCGATTTGTCCGGGATTTATGACTTTTCCTTTGCTCATAACGATTGGTTCGGATGAAAAGTCTTTTACAACTTTGCCATTGAGATCGGTTATTTCAAAGTGGAGTTTCGCCTGCAACTGGCGGTTCATTCCGAAAACTACCGGTCTGCCGCTGTCATTGCGTACACGCAGATGCATATAAATCGGTTCGTACTGCATATAAGTTGTCTGATTGGGCGTAAGAACCATTGCAAGCTGGGCGAATACCGGAGATAATGCAATCAGAAGAAGCAAAATTATAAATTTTTTCAGAAAAGTCATAATAAATTCCCTTGAGATCTGTTTGTTGATTTTTAACTTCCGTTGGCGAGACGTTCTGCGAGACGCTGAGGCAGACCTGCCAGCAGGATTTTTTCCTGAGCACCGGCAATGTCATAGGGGATGCAGTAGCGTGTAACTTTGCCGCCTTCGGGATCGTAAACTGCAAAAGAACTTCTCGGATCGCGGTTACGCGGCTGACCGATACTGCCGACGTTGAAGAGGTATTTGCGGTCGGGTTTGATATCGACAGTTACAGAACTTTCCTCATCAAAATTTGCGGTGTCGGGCAGACTTATGCTCCGCCATTCGACCAGTTCTTCGATATTTTTGCCGCCGAATATGACATTTTTTTTCTCAAATGCGATCGGGTAGTGTGAGTGTCCGCAAAAACCGACCTGAGTGTATTGATAATTAAAATTGTCCTGGGCGTGATGACTGTCAAAAATGTATCCCCAGTTGCCGGGGCTGTCAAGTGTTGCATGGACGAGAGTCATACCGTATTTGGGGAGATTCAAGCGGTATGGGGCTTCCATAAGATATTTTTTGTCCTCATCGGATAATTGCTCTGCGGTCCAGAGTACGGCACGCTGTGCATTTTCGTTGAAGCCTTCGATGCCTTTTTCTGCATTACCGGCATATTCGTCGTGGTTTCCTCTGACTCTGCCGATGACATTGAGTGATTTGACCGCCTGGATGCATTGTACGGGTTCTGCATTGTAGCCGACAATATCGCCGAGCAGGACAAACTGCTCGATGCCGAGATCACTGCATTTCTGCAGGACTGCTGCCAATGCCTCTGTATTTGAGTGGATGTCACTCATTATTGCGATTTTAGCCATATATATCTTCCATCTTTTTGTTATGAAACAATCAAAAAAGATATGGACAGCTGTAAGCCGGATTCTGTATCCGTTGGAAACGGACGGCAATCATCTGTCTGTGCGACCAGAACCCGAAGCTCAAACGTTACGAGCAGCAACTCGCTTCCTATTTGGTCTTGCTGCGAAAGGGGTTTGCCTGTGCGGCGCCGCTTACGCGGACAGCCCGGTGAGCTTTTACCTCACCTTTTCACCCTTACCGGTAAACCGGCGGTATTTTCTCTGTTGCACTTTCCTTCCGGCGGCATATGGTCCGCCGTATCCTCCCATAGAGGAGGACTTCCCGCTCTATGCAGTCCGGACTTTCCTCTTTGTCAAAAGACAAAGCGATTGCCCACTGTTCATATCCACAGGTAATATAATGCTTTAAATGAGTTATTCAACTGTTATTTCCAACAAAATTGCAGGATTTTTTTGAATTATGGTATCAAAGTCGGATGGAAGTACGATTTTAGCAGAATTGTTTATGTTGGTAAACTCTTTATTTTCAATAGTTTCTGTCTTTTGCGGCTGTTTGGGGACGGAGCCGAGCAAAAGCAATACAGTACAGGAAAACAGAGTTACGCCAAAAAACTTCATAATTTTGTTTTTCATAACATCGGTCTCCTTTCTATGCTTGAGTTTATTTCGGCTTCGGCTCTTAATTTTTCGTATGAAGATATGGCTTCAAGTTCTCTGTTCCAGCGGGCGACGTTCCAAATTTCGACGCCGATTTCGATACCGGCGACGACGACGGAACTGCTGCAGGCGAGTTCGCATCTTGCCCGATAACTTTCGGGAATGGTGATGCGGCCCTGTTTTGAGATCGTTTCGGAGCAGCTCATTGCACCGAAGCGGCGTAAATTCCGCCTCATGAGCAAGCTGTTGCCGATGCGGTCATGCTGCTGCAGTTCACGGTAACGCATTTCTTTGAAAGTTGTCACCGGATAGAGAGCCAAAGCACCTTCATCCAGACAGTGCAAAATGATTTCACCGGATTTATCCTGCAGAAAAAATGAGTCTATAAACTGTTGAGGCAGTTTCAGACGGCCGTTTGCATCTACGGTGCATTTTTCCTCTCCGCAAAAAGAAAGCATAATAAATCTCCATGAAATTCCATTTTATTCCAATATATTCCATTTTTTTCCAAAGTCAAGTGATTTTTTGAAAAAATAATGAAAAAAATTGATTTTTTTATATTTTTTTCGCTGTGTACTAAACGTAGACTGATTTTTTATTACAAGGGGGCTTACGCCGCCCCCTTGTATCCCCGGCGCCGGGTACGACCCGGTGCGATATTCCGCTGGTGCGTGAATGTCGGCGGCTGTGT
>JAFVUZ010000064.1 GCA_017502435.1 Lentisphaeria bacterium | reverse complement strand
TGTAGTAGCAGTTATCGTTCTCATGATCGGAATCCCCATAAAATTTAGCGAGCCTGCCGATTCCACAACTTTCTGCTGCGAAATCCAGCCTGCTTGGTAACGTTCAAATAAAAACCGAACGCTCCCAAGCACGCTCCTGAGGCCCGACCAAGAGCCCGCAACATCATACCAGAGAACGTCCGGTAAGATGTGTAGACACAATCCCACCGGATACATTTCACCTATGATGTTGCAAATGTTCGTTTTACTTGGTCGGTTTCAGGAGCATTTGCTGAAATATAACGGTTGTCAAAATAGCCACTGCAGTAAAAAAGAGACAATGCTCCACCTTACTGCGGTAAGTATAATATATCACCGCAAATTGCAATTACAAGAGAAAAAATAATAATTCTCCCTAATTTTAAATATTCGAGGCAAAAAATAACCCGACAGTTATTTGCCGGGCTGAAAACAAACTATAACGATGTAAACACAATTATTCGGTGTCTTTTTTGCTCTCGGCAATGACAATCCATGAACCACCGTTATCGGGTCCTACACGCTTAATTATAGAATTCGCTCGCAGGGTTGCCAGATGCTTCTTTACAGCTCTGGTGCTTATGCCAATTTCAGCAGCCATCTGATCTATCGTTATTTGCGGATTGTTTCGCAGTAATCCAATGATTTTCTGGGAACTTTTCTGGGAACTTTTCTGGGAACTTTTCTGGGAACTTTTCTGGGAACTTTTACCCTGTTCCGGTGAGTAGTTGTCATCCAGGGGGATGGTCAGTTTGAATACGTCTTCTTCATCAAATACCGGGTCTGCTCCTGAATACAGATGTACGTATTTATAGAGGTTGCGGACACCGGACCCCAGTTCATCAGCTCTGCCGATCTGGTTGAAGAACGAGGCTATTATCGGATTTTTTGCCACAGGACAGAGGTTCTGCAAAGTTATGATGCCGTGATTCAGTGCCTTGTTGGCGTTGTCGGTAAACATCTGATCTTTTTCTATGATGAACCGTGCCGGACGCGAACTGGTGTATTCCCGGTGGATCAGTACATTGCCGATCATCTCACGCAGGATCTTTTCACGCAGATTTATGCGGATGTCGTTCTCAAGAAAGAACTTTTCCGGCAAGTGCTTTATTCCGAACTCAATAAGCATTTCATAGCTTTCAATCAAGTTGGTCATCACAGTAATCCGGTCATCGTACCGGTCAACGTTCACTTTCCGCATAATGGCATCGGTTTTATAAGCGGGGAAGATGTTCTGTATCACCAAATCTTTGCCGAGCAGCAGCACCGCAGCGGCATTGAAGCCATCGGTATTATTCACATAGTCCCGGCTGATCAATTTGGCACTGCGTAACAACTCATCATCCGACATGGAAAGCCACGGATGTTCCGGATTTCTCGAGGCCGCCAGATTTCTGATTTTGGGCAGCAAGTCCAGACGCAAATCTTCTTTCTGAACATAAGGATATACCCGCCGTTCAGTGAAGATTCCCTGCTTGCGGATGTACATTTGAGCAATCTGTTCCGTACCGGTAACTTTTACATCAGCTTCATGAGCCCGGTCGTAGCAGATTCCCTTGAAACGGTGAACTTCGGAACTCTGCGGAACATGGATGTGAATAATCACCTTGTCCTGATAACTGATCGCCTCCGGGCAGAGATAAAAAGATGGATTCAGCAGATTGGAATCATTGGTAACATTGATGATATTGCGGATGATTTGTTCAACTGCATTTTCCGGGATGCCGACAACTTCTCCACTATCGGTTACCCCCAGAAGAATATCACCGCCCAGGCGATTCAGAAAAGAACAAACTGTTTCAAAAGTATCGTTCTTTGCCCCAGCCCCAGCACGCTTGAACTCAATGCAGGTAGTCTCACCGACTTTGAGAATATTTTCCAATGTTTTTATATCCATTTCTGCCTCCGGAATTATCATGCAGTAATATAGCATAGAAACGTACTTTTTTCAATCAGAGATTGAACCTTTTCTGAAAGTTCAACACAACAATAACACTTTGAGCTTGCGGAAGAAGCAACCAACAGCAAACAAGAACGGGGAGTATGGGGACATGGCTTTTATTACCCTATAGGAAACCTAATTATTCACTCTTTCTACAACAAAAATTAGGTTTCCTATAAGCAGTATAGAAAAGGAGTCCCCATAGTCCCCACTTCAGGTTGTTTTTGCGTTTTTTTGCTTGCTTGTCTTCTGTGGCAGTTGTTCTGCTGTTTTTGTCTCCCCGGGGAGACTTTGGAGAGGTGATTTGGGCTGTTTTTTTTGCATTTCTCGGGAGCCACATTTCGGCTAAGATTCTTCACTTTTAAGTAAGAAATGATAACCCAAAAATTCATTCACATGTTTTCACATTTTCAGGAGACATCTCTTTACTTGGAGGTA
>JAFVUZ010000063.1 GCA_017502435.1 Lentisphaeria bacterium | reverse complement strand
CCCCTGATGTGGCTAATCCGGCGAAAGATTTGTTTCGTCATTCCGCAGCGTTCCACCCGCTTTTATATGCGGGAGGACGAAACGAACATTTCGCCGAAAAAATAGCTAAACACCACACAGCCGCCGACATTCACGCACCAGCGTAATATCGCACCGGGTCGTACCCGGCACCGGGGTTCCGTCTTCGCTAAAGCTACGCCGTGACAAGGCAATCGGCGTCACGCGTCAGCGTAATAGAAAGGCGGGTGGAACGCCGGGGCGGCGTAAGCCCCCTTGTAATACAAAATCAGTCAATGTTTAGTACAGAGCCAATTTATTTATATCACATCAAATTATTCTGCATGAGGCAGCTTTTGATGGTGTTCTGCATGAGAACGGCAATGGTCATCGGACCGACACCGCCGGGAACGGGAGTGATTTTGGAAGCCTTCTCTGAAACTTCATCATATTTGACGTCGCCGACGAGTTTATAACCTTTGGGGGAATTGGCATCTGCAACACGGTTGATACCGACGTCAATAACAACTGCTCCTTCCTTGATCATATCGGCAGTGACAAATTCAGGTTTGCCGATGGCGGCAACAACAATGTCTGCCTGACGGACAAGTTCAGCAAGATTGCGGGTCATGGAATGAACACAGGTGACTGTCGCGTTGGCATGGGGATTTTTCTGAAGCATTAGAGCGGTCATCGGTTTGCCGACGATATTTGAGCGTCCGATCACAACGACGTGTTTGCCGGCAGTTTCAACTCCGCTTTTTTCCAGCAGAATCATTACGCCATAGGGAGTACAGGGAAAAAATCCGTCTGTGCGGCCGAGCAGCATTTTGCCGACATTGACGGCATGGAAGCAGTCAACATCTTTTTCAGGGACGATAGATTCGATGACTTTCTGTTCATCGATCTGCGGCGGCGGCGGGCTCTGAACGAGAATACCGTGAACGTTTTCATCTTTGTTAAGACGTTCAATCAGAGCAAGAAGTTCATCCATAGTTGCATCTTTGTCAAGGACATGATGAAAAGATTTGATACCGAGTTCTTCGCATTTTTTCACTTTGGCACGGACATAAACCTGTGATGCGGGGTTGTCTCCGACGAGAATAACTGCAAGTCCGGGGGTGATATTTTTACTTTTCAAAAAGGCAACTTTTTCGGCATTTTCACGATTGACTTCTGCTGAAATCATTTTTCCGTCAATAATCTGTGCGGTCATAAATTCTCCATTACTGTTTTTTTGAGATGGATTTCAAACTGGCGTCAAAGTCAAATGTTCCGCCGTTCCGGTCAAACCATTCTCTGTATTTATTTATAATGAACTCCTGCTCCGGCGGCGGTGCAAAATAAATATTACCGCTGATTTCGTCCTCTATATAAAAAGGTACGACTCCCGGATAACGTTCAGTCAATTTTTTGAACTGTTGATAAGGGAAATGTTCCTCATCAACCTGTGAATTGAGTTTGGCGTGTACAATGTAATTGGTAAGTATTCGCAACCGTTTGAGTTTTTCAACAGTCTGCAGAATATCATTGTTCACTATATCGCCGCGGTCAACAGAAGTCAGCATTTTTTTGTCAACGATCTGAAGTGTTTCAAGGATTTCTGCGACTTCAGCCCGCAAAGCTGCATTGGACTTTTCTTTTTCTTTAACAGGATCAGAACATCCGCAAAGGCAGACAAGCAAAATACCAAAGACAAAAAGTGAAAATTTCTTCATTATTTTTCCTCCAGATATTTCACCGCATCCATTCCTGCGGCACAGCCCATTCCGGCGGCATGAATTGCCTGACGGTAAACCGGATCGGCACAATCTCCGGCGGCAAATACTCCTTTGAGTGAAGTTTCTGAACGTCCGTTTTTGAGGACGATATAACCTTTTTCATCAGTTTCAATAAAATCTTTATAAAGACCGGTTGCGGGAATATGCCCCAAAGCGGCAAAAAATCCTTTGCAGGAAATCACGCGTTTTTCCATAGTTTTAACATCATGAACTGCAACGCCTTCGACCTCTTTTTCACCGAGGATTTCATCAATTACAGCATTGGTAACGATTTCAATTTTTGGATTATTTCTGGCTCGATCGACCATGATCGGGGAAGCACGGAACTCATCACGGCGGTGAACGAGGTAAACTTTGGATGCAAATTTTGTCAGAAAATTGGCTTCCTCCATGGCGGAATCTCCACCGCCTGCAACAACGACATCCATATTGCGGTAAAATGCACCATCACAAGTGGCACAAGCAGAAACACCACGATTTTTCAGACGTTCTTCAGACTCAAGTCCAAGCCAGCGTGGAGTTGCTCCGGCGGCAATGATAACTGCTTCGGCTTCGATTTCTTTGCCGGACATAAGTTTCAGAGTCTGAACTCCGCCGTCAGTAAAACTGACTGAACTTACCTGATCAAAAATCACTCTGGCTCCGAAACGTTTGGCCTGTTTATCCATTTTGTCCATCAATTCATAGCCGTTCACGCCGTCTTCAAAACCGGGAAAATTCTCAACTTCACTGGTTTGTGTAAGCAGACCGCCGGGAAGCTGTCCGGAAATGACCAGAGGAGCAAGCGATGCTCTTGCCGCATAAATAGCCGCTGTCAGTCCGGCAGGACCACAGCCGATAATCACCAAACGTTCTTTTTCCATAATAAATTCCTGATTCTGTTAGTATTTAAAAAATTACATAAAACAATCCGAGAGCAAGCACACAAACAGCAGCAACAGCAAACAAAATTCTTGCACGGTAAACATTTTCATCCTTTTTGGCCGCATAACCGCCGGCCAGACGGCTGTAACCGTGAGTATGAAAATATCTTGCCAGACGTTTTCTGTCACGCAATGCTCTGGCACTGCTGCGTTTTTTCACCGCCACAATTCAGCCTCTTTTCAGCCGTCAAGTCCGGGACGGAACTGTTCGTCGCCTTTAAAACTGCTGATGGTTTCAACCAGAATTTTGATTGCATTTTCGATGTCACGCAAATCGCAGATCTCAACCGGAGAATGCATATAACGGTTGGGAATACTGATGAGACAGGTTGCAACTCCGGAACGGTTCAACTGCAATCTTGCGGCATCTGTACCGCCTGAAGCACGGTGAGCTGCAGATTCCTGATAAACAGCCTTGCATTTTTTTGCGGCTTCACGAACCATTTTGCCGAGTACGACGTTATTGTCTGCACTGCGGGTCAGGATGGGACCGCTGCCGAGTTTGACATCGCCGAGAAGTTTTTTCGGAATATCGGGCAGATCAGTGGTAAAACCGACATCAAGTGCAAATCCAACCTGCGGATCAACTGCAAAAGAACTGGTGGCAGCACCCCGCAGACCGAGTTCCTCCTGAACAGTACCGACACCGTAAACTGCAACGTTGAGTTTGCGTTTGGAGAGTTCACGCAAAGTTTCAGCAACGATAAAAGCACCGACTTTATCATCCATACCTTTTGACATTACACGATTTTTTCCGAGAAAACGGAAATTCGACCGCATTGCAACCGGATCGCCGATCGATACAAGCGCTTCGGCTTCCTTGCGGTTTTCCGCACCGATGTCGATCCACATATCGCTGAGTTCAGGAGCGATTTCACGCTCTTTGGCAGAGAGCAGATGAATCGGTTTTTTGCCGATAACACCGTGGACACGGCCTTTGGCAGTAATGATTTCAACTTCGCTTGCAGGAACATTGAGTTTATCTATGCCGCCGTTAGGACGGAAATAAAGCAGTCCGTCATCAGAAATATAAACTATCTGAAAACCGATTTCGTCATAATGTCCGGCAAGCATGACACGGAATGATGCCCCCGGATTGAGAATCCCCATGGTATTGCCCAAAACATCGGTTTTGACTTCATCGCAGAATTTGCCGACATAATTGCGGAAAACTGCGGCGGCTTCCTCTTCATATCCGGACGGACTGGAAGAATTCATGAACTCTTCCATAAATTTCAGACTGTTTTTATTCATCATAACACCTTATTTCACTTTGCTCAATGTTACGCAGGCATTTGAACCGCCGAAAGCAAAACTGTTGCTGATAGCGTGTTTCAAACCGGCATTGGGACGGTATTCTCTGACCAGATCAGCCCAGCTGAATTCCTCTTCCGGCTCATCCAGATTGATCGTCGGAGAAACAAAATCATCCTCAAGCATAATCGAAGTAAAGATGATTTCCGCCGCACCTGTCGCACCGATCATATGACCGGTCTGGGATTTGGTACTGTTGATGGCGATTGATGAGCCGAAAATATTCTTAATGGCACGCATTTCAACAGGGTCACCGACGGGAGTTGAAGTGCCGTGAGTATTGACATACCGGATATCGGAGGGCTGCAATCCGGCATTGGCAATCGCCATACGCATTACATCTTCACTGGCGGCAGTATCGGGCACGACCATATCAACTGCATTGCTGTTGGCGGCATAACCGGTGACTTCAGTAATTGCGACACCGCCGCGTTGTTTCAAATGTTCCTCTGATTCAAGAATCATCCATGCCGCACCGTTGGCAAGCACAAAACCGTCACGGTTACGGTCAAAAGGACGGCTGGCGGCAGACGGATTATCCGCAAATTTGGTTGAGAGAGCACGCATGGCACAGAAACCGAGGCACTGAGTCCAGTCCAGCTGTTCTGCACCGCCGACAATAACCATATCGTATTCGCCGGAACGGATAAGACGGGCGGCAACTATCACCGCAAGAGTACCGGTGGCACAAGCTGCTGAAATATCATAACTTTCACCTTTCAAGCCGTAAAAGAGTGAAAGTATCGAAACGGCACTTGACGGCATGATACGGGGAACTGCAAAGGGAGAAACAGTACGGATTTTGCCGCTTTCCATGAAATTCACAGTCTGCATGGTATTTTCTTTGCCGAAAGAATTGGCAATACCGCCGACGACGGCAATTCTTTTGCCTCTTATCTCTTCGGGATCAATACCGGCCTCCTGCAATGCCTCATGCACTGCAGAGACTGACATGGAGGCGGCAGGCGGAGTGAAACGGAGGATTTTGCGATCCAGCAAACCGGCATCCGGTGTTTCATCGGCAATACCTGCAACTACACTGTCAAGATTGTGTTCGGCGTAACTTTCACAGAAAACGATACCGCTTGTGCCGTCTTTCAAAGATTGACGGTTTGCGTCCATACCTTTTCCTATCGGCGTGACCAAACCACGCCCGGTTATAAAAACTTTTTTCATATATTTTTTCCGCAATATTTGGGTTGTTTTCAATTTGTTTTGTATAATATAAGGCATTTTTACGTATTTGCAACAAAAAAAGTGCATATTTTCTCTGGAATATTTCAAAATATGGCGTTATATTTAGAAAATGTCATTTTTTTGGAGATTTTAATGAAACTTTTGGAAGTCAGACAACTTTGTATCGACATAAAAAACAACGGCAAACGTTTTCCCGTTGTTGGCGGAGTGTCTTTTGACATCAGCCGTGGAGAAATCCTCGCCATTGTCGGTGAATCAGGATGCGGCAAAAGCATCACCAGTCTGGCAATCGGCAGATTGCTCGACGAAAAAACCGCCGCCGTCAAAGCCGAAAATATCATACTGCACAGCGAAAAAGCCTCCATCGATATTCTGCAGGCTTCAGCCAAAGAACTCCGTTCAATACGCGGCGGCACGATCGGCTACATTTTTCAGGAGCCCGCCGCCGCATTAAATCCGGTTTTCACTGTCGGAGCTCAGATTATTGAAAGTTTGAAACTCCACCGCAAAGATGTCAAAGATTATCAGGATGAAGCTGTCAAACTGCTCCAATCTGTCGGCATCCCCGATGCTCAGGCACGACTGAAAGCATATCCGCATGAACTTTCCGGCGGAATGCAGCAGAGAATAATTATCGCCATGGCTCTTGCCGGAAATCCGCAACTGCTTATTGCTGATGAACCTACGACTGCATTGGATGTAACGATTCAAGCCCAGATACTGGAACTTGTTTACAAACTTTGCAAGGAACGTCATATCGGGGTGATCCTTATAACCCACAACCTCGGAATTGTTGCACGCCTCGCCGATAAACTTGCGGTCATGTATGCCGGAAATATTGTGGAAAAAGGCGATTCCCAATACATATTGCATCACCATGTGCATCCATACACCCGCAAACTGCTTCAGAGTGTCCCATTGCTTGGCGATAACCGTGAAAAACTCCCGACAATCGAAGGTTCAGTACCTTCTCCCGGAAATTATGCTGCAGGATGCCGTTTCAGCGACCGCTGCGACCGATGCAAAGCACTTGGAGCCAAAGCATTGGAACTTTGCAAAACACAAGTTCCTCCCGAAAATGAAATTTCTCCCGGTCACTTCTGCCGCTGTTTTTTCCCGTTAACCGATGAGGTGCAAAATGAAAAATAAAACATTTTTGATTCTGCTCGGAGTACTGATATTGATTGTTTTTGCAACTATGCTTATCATACGCAGTTACAACCCTTCACAAAAACTGCAAATGATTGAACAGCAGGAACTGGCGGAAATTGCAGAGATAAAAGCCCTCCTCGGTGAAGCCTATACACTTTATATCAACAATGATTTCAATGCCGCAGAAAAAAGAGTGCATCTGCTGCTGCGTAAAGCACCGCGTAATCTTACTGCTCTGCAGCTGCTCGGTAATATCTTTTTTATGCAGAAAAAATATGATGATGCAGAAAAAACTTTCCGTACAATCATACGTATAGATTCCCCCCGCTCGATAAATTACAACAATCTCGGGCAGGCTCTTGCCATGCAGGGCAAATATTTTGAAGCAATCCCGGAACTCAAAAAAGCCGCATCACTTGACCCGCTTATGCCTCAACCACATCTGAATCTTGCAGAAATCTATATCAAAATGAACCACAAAAAAGCCGCTGTCAAATCTCTCAAAAAAGCAATTTCTTTGAGCAAAAACAAAAATTCCATCGCTATTGACTTCAATGCATTCAAAGCCCTCAAGGACGATCCGGAATTTCAGCAATTCATGAATCAACGAACTCAAACAAAGGACAAAAAATGAGCCGTATCCGAATAATGCCCGAAGTCTTGAGCAACAAAATTGCCGCCGGTGAAGTCATCGAACGCCCCGCTTCCGTCGTCAAAGAACTGGTTGAAAATGCTATCGATGCCGGTGCTTCATCCATCAAAATCGAAGTTGAAAAAGCAGGCACCCGACTGATCATGGTGACTGACAACGGATGCGGAATGGATGGCGATGATGTCCTGCTCGCTCTTGAAATGCACGGGACCAGCAAAATTTTTGAAGAAAAAGATATTTTCAATATTTCAACCCTCGGCTTCAGAGGTGAAGCAATCCCGTCAATCGCTTCAATCTCAAAATTCACTATAAAAAGCCGCAACAATGAATCCATTGAAGGCTCAAGTGTCGTCGTTCACGGCGGTAAATTCATATCCAGTTCACCTGTCGGCTTTTCTCAAGGGACCTGTATGCGGGTGGAAGACCTTTTTTACAACATTCCTGCCAGAAAAAAATTCCTGAAATCCAACGCCACTGAACAACAGCATATTGAGGAAACTGTACTCAATCTTGCCATTCCGTTTCCGCAAATATCCTTTACTCTGATTGCTGACGGCAAAACGGTTTTCCAATCTCCGGCTTCTGACGGTTATGACTCCAGACTGCGGGCTATATTCGGCAGGGAATTTCAAAATGAAATGCTTGAAATGCGTTATCAGAACGGCCCTCTGACGATAAAAGGCTTCATCGCCAAACCGGGCTTTACCAAAGCAACACGTCTCTGCCAGAGGACTTTTGTCAATGACCGCAAGGTTGAGTCTTTTGCAATTTACAGAGGCATAAAAAACGGCTACGCCGCAATGGAAAAAGGACGGTATGCGCCATGCGTACTTTTTGTGGAACTTCCTGCCGATCAACTTGATATAAATGTTCATCCCGCAAAACGCGAAATCCGTTTCAAACAGGAATTTGTCATATCTGCAGAAATTGCCAAAGCCATTCAGACAACTCTCGCAGGAAATCCGGTTGAAACCGTTAATCTGGTGGAAAATTTCTCCGTTTTCAATAACGGCAAAGCCTCTCTTGATTCGATTTTTACTGAAGCAAGCAAAACCTATATGCCAGTTTCCGCACCTGAACTTGCATTTGAACCAAAAACTCCGGAACCTCAAAAAGAGAGCAAAACGGAAGTGACTTACAAAAATAACTTTTCACCCGAATCTCTGCTTGAAAGTCTGATGACCGACCTGCCGGATTTTCCTCTGCCGCCGTCTCTGCCGCAGGCTGAACCAAACAAATCTGATTCCGCTGACGATGCAGAGGAAGTTCCGATGTATATTCAATCTCCGCTTGCAGAAAATCCGGAAATCCCCGACCGCATAATAGGCATTCTCGATAACAGTTATATTTTATGCGAAAGTTCAAATCATTCATTGAAAATAATCGACCAGCACGCCGCACATGAGCGTATTCTTTTTGAAAAAATCACGCTCAAAAAAGAGACCGCAATCACTTCACAGCCATTGCTGATTCCGGAAATGCTGGAGTTGCCGCTGCAGTATTCCACTCTGCTGCAGCGTAATCTCAAAACTTTTGCAAAATTAGGTTTTGATATTGAGCCTATGGGCGGCAGAACTTTTATGCTGAATGCAGTTCCAACCGACTTTCCGGCGTCAAACGGCGATAAACTGTTTGAGGAAATGCTCTCTGAACTGCTCGAAAACAACAGCACAAAAACTGCTCTTGCCTCGGAAAAAATCGCACAGGCCGCCTGCAAAGCTGCTGTAAAATTTCATGATAATATCACCATCGAAGGGGCAAAACTTCTGCTTCAGCAGTTGAGAAACTGCCGTCAGGGTACACTCTGTCCCCACGGCAGACCGACGATCATCGAAATAAGTCCCGCTGAATTGATAAAAAGATTCCAACGTTAAGGTAAATTTTTCTGATTAAAGTTCCAGAATCCTGTGTGACCATTCCGCATTGGTCATTTTTATTTCCTCTTTATATATACAAAAAATTACAGAATATCCTGAAATTCAGCGGGAACATTAAAATATCTGACACCGGCGGATTTATTGACCATCAGCAAGGCACGTATTCCGCCGAATTTGAAAATCAACGGCTGATAACGCAATTTCTCGAACCAGATTTCATCGGAAACTCCAGTCAAATCAATATCCGCAGCAGGAGTATTGAGCAATGCACAAGCCGCCAATGCTTCAGGTGCAGAACCTGCAGGAGCAACGATTTTGATATTCTTGAAGCCGAACTCTTTCATATGATTGTAAGCAGTCACAATATCCTGAACACGCATGGAAAAATATGACGGCACAAATGCGGAAGCACTCCAGTTTATTTCATGGTCAATTTTTACTGCGGTACATTCATCATTCCGAATACTTGATTTAAATTGCTTCACTGTAGATGCTCCGCCGAGAAGTTCAATCCCGTAACCGGAAATCCCATTTTGCAGAAACTCTCTGATGCATGAATAATATTTACCTTCGGGGAACATATCTTTATAAGAATCAGGAGCAATAAACAAAAATCCCTCTTCTTTTGATTTTTCAGTATCAGATATGAAAATATCGCCGCAGACAGCATCGCCGATTTCACGGCGTGAAAGCCTGCAGGGATTGGCAATACCGCCGTCAACTTTCCACTCCGCAAAATTATTATGTCTGACAACATCTTTTGTCGGCTTGTCAGAACTTATCATTTCACGCAGCAATTCACGGCGGTTTTCTCTCCATGCCTCAAAATCATCGCCGTGATCAAAAACATTTTTTGTATAAACCTTTTTAAGAGTATTCAAGGTTTCAGCAACCCGTTCTTTGGATGCCGGTTCAGGTTTGGAACCGTTGAACCACAATATTTCAGGAGACGGCGGAGCAATTTTTTCTTCGGGAATCGTCAGACCGCAGTCCTTGCCGAGAAAATGTTTTGAAATCCATGCATAAACGTACTCTCTTGTACGCTGATTGTAATTATGCCCGTCATACAGATAAAACGATTCAACTTTATCCTCCGCATTATAAAGTTTATAAACCTCACGGAGTTTCGGAATCTCATAAACATGATTGCAGCTCGTCCAGTCACCCGTAACACACGGCAGCAGGATCGGCATCGGTGCAAGTGAAGCAACAATATCAAAACTTGTAAGACCATTGATACGCAGCAGGGGGCCTTCTTCACAGCAGCATCCACCCTGAAAATGAGATGACAGCATACAAACCGGAATAACAGCCTTTATACGTTTATCCAAAGCGGCAATAAACCATGTCTGCGATGCTCCGCCGGATGCTCCTGTGCAGATAATGCGGTTGCGGTCTGTTTCCGGCAATGAATAAATAAAATCGACCGCCCTCATACTGTTTGCAGTCTGCATTCCGAAAGTTGAAACTCCGTACAAATCCGAAGTTCTGCGGTCCTCATAACTCAAATAATGAACAATATCATTATTTTCATTATATCCGACCATATCATAAGCAAAAACCAGACATCCCATACGGGCAAATTCAAAACAACGCATGGAGACTCCGCCGCTATAAGTATGTGCAACTCTTCCACTCTCCCAATGCCCATGCGGACAGAGAATTGCCGGAATTTTGCCCTCAAATTTTTCCGGCATGAAAAGATTGCCGGTCAAACGCAATCCCGGCAGTGTTTCAATTTCAACATCATAAATTGCAACACCTTCATAAATTCTGCGATGAGTTATTTGCGGTTCTTTCTTTGAAAACTCAACCATAGGCTCAAGACCGGCGGCAAGTTTCAAACGGCGGATGACCTCACTGCGGCGGGCACGGTGTTCAGAAAGAGTTGCAGGGACATATTCCGCCCGGGGAAATTCAAAATGATTCACCGTAACCAAACGGCGGTCAAGATATTGCTGAACATTGTATATCAGTGAATTGAGTTCTTCTGGTTTGATAATAGACATAGCAGAATTCCTTTTTTATTTATTCATGTTTGGGGGAGCGGGTCATAAGTTCACGGATTGCAGTTTCAGCAGACTTGTTGTTATAAAGAACATTATAAATTTCATTGATGATCGGAGTTTCGACATTGGCTGTTTCAGATAGATGTTTTGCTCCTTTTGCAGTGACAACGCCTTCGGCAACCACCATACCCATATCAGCAATAATACGGTCAAGTTTCTGCCCCTGTCCCAGACATTCGCCGACATGACGGTTGCGGCTGTGTCCGCTGCAGCAGGTGACGATCAAATCACCGACGCCGCTCAAACCGGAAAAAGTCTGCACATCGCCGCCGAGAGCCACTCCGAGACGGCTCATTTCGGCAATACCTCTGGTAATAAGTGCGGCTTTGGGATTATCTCCGAGTTTCATGCCGTCAATGATACCGGCGGCAATAGCCATAACATTTTTCAATGCTCCGCCGAGTTCCACACTCAAAATATCACTTGTTGAATAAACTCTGAAATAATCATTCATAAAAAGGTCACGGACAATTTCAGCATTTTTTATATCTTTTGAAGCGGCAACGACCAGTGTCGGAACTTTACGGCTGACCTCCTCTGCATGACTTGGACCGGAAAGGACAACGTATCGGCACTCTCCGAGAATGGACGCAACGACCTCACTCATACGGAGCCATGTATCAACTTCAATTCCTTTGGCAACATTGATGACCAGATGCTTTGCCGGCTCAAAAACAGTTTTAAGTTTATCCAGAACACCGCGGAGATATTGAGAAGGACTTGCCAGCAGCAGAATCGAACTGTCTCTGAGTGCTTCAGCAATATCCGCTTCAAACTTCAAACGTTCATCCAATGTCACTCCGGGGAGAAATTTAGTATTGACACGGGATTTCTTCATCTCCTCAATATATTCAGGAAAAGGTCCCCACATAGTGACATCATGACCGTTATTCACCAGCACACAAGCAAGTGCAGTTCCCCATGCTCCGTCACTCAAAACAGTTATTTTCATTATGCTTTTCCTTTGCGTTCAAACTTAAGTTCAGTACCGTTTTTGAGGCGGATGATATTGGCTTTGTGCTTCCAGATCGAAGCAGCACCGATAATTGCAAAGAAAATTACAACTGTCCATGATATTTGCACCTGAATACGCAGAACTTTCAGCAGTGCCGCCGCAACCGGCAGTGCCGCAGAAGCACAAATCGACCCCAAAGAGACATATCTTGTGGCAAAAAACACCCCCGTCCATACAGCAAAAGCTATCACAAACGGCAGCCACGCCAGTGCCAGAATAACTCCGCCTGCAGTGGCAACCCCTTTGCCGCCCTTGAAATTCAAATACGGAGTAAACATATGACCTGCAACAGCAAACAAACCGCAGAGAATTATGATATATTCCGCATTTTCAATTCTGAAATATCTGCGGGCAATATAGACCGGCAGAAAACCTTTCAGCAAATCACAGAAAAAACAGATCTTGCCGTAAAGCGGTCCGACCACACGGGTAACATTGGTCGCACCGACATTGCAGCTGCCCTCTTTGCGGATGTCATATCCTTTTAATTTACCGATGATAAACCCGAAAGGAATACCGCCGAGAAGATAAGAAAACAGCCAAAAAGCACCAACAACTGCAATAAATTTGATATTCATATGATTTTTTCCTTTTTTATTAAAAAATTTATGTTATATTAAGATATAATGATTTGAAAAATTTACAACACAGGAAACAGTAAAAAATGCAGAAAAAAGCAAAATTATTGGTTGCATCCGGCGAAAAATCAGCCGATATGCTTTATGCGTCAGGTTTATTCACCCCCGATGACTTTGTATATTTTGAAACTCAGGAGGAAAAAGCAATCGTCCTTTCCGCTCTCGAATACGACCGCGGCAAAGAATCATGTCACCGTTATCTGAATTGCTACAGAGTATCTGATTTCTGCAAAAGCAGCTCTTTTTCCGCTCTGATTGAAAGCATTTCAAAAAACAAAAATATCTCTGCATGGCTCGTTCCGTCAGATTTTCCGCTGCTTATTGCCGATGAACTCCGGGACAAAAAAATTGATATTATTCCCTGCCGTGAACTTTTTTTCCCGGAACGTGAATTCAAAAATGCCGGAGAACTTGCAAAAGTCCATGAAGCCATGCGTGCCACCGAAAAAGCTATGCTCCATGCAAAAAATATCATTATTGCATCCGATGTTGACCGTGACGGCAATCTGATTTTCAATGGAGAATTTCTCACGTCGGAAATGCTCCGCTCGGAAATCGACATGACCTTGCTCAAACTGCAGGCAAACGCTCTCAATACCATTGCCGCAAGCGGCTTGCAGAGTGCACAGCCGCACAACTGCGGCAGCGGCATTATCAAAGCACACACACCGATCGTGATTGATATTTTCCCACGGATGCAGTCAAGCGGATATTTCGGGGACATGACCAGAACTTATGTCAAACATGAAGCGCCTGAAATCGTCAAAAAAGCCTTCAATTCAGTAATTTCCGCCAGAGATGAAGCAAAGAAATTTATCAGAAAAACTGCTGTTCCGTCTGAAATTTTTGCTGTTGCAGATAATATCCTCAAAAAATCAGGTTTTGATACCGGACGTGACAGTCAGGGCAGAAATTACGGATTTTTCCACAGCCTCGGTCACGGTGTCGGGCTGGAAATCCATGAAGCCCCCCGTCTGAGTCCTTCGGCATTTGTGCCGTTGCGAGGCGGCGAAATCGTCACTGTCGAACCCGGAGTTTACTATCCCGAATGGGGCGGAATACGCATGGAGGATATTGTTTATGTCGAAGAAAATTCCTGCAGTGTCATAACTCAAATGGATGATGATTTTGAACTTGAATAAAACTTATGCGGAAATTTATTGAAAAAATACCTTTTGAATTTGTACTGCTGACATTTATTGTTTCAGGGGCACTGACAGTGATGACAAGTACCAGATTTTATACGGCTTTGCTGTGGCTGATACCATGTGCGGCAATGGCGTGGAAGGTTAATTTTTTCAAAGGACTTTTTGCCGCACTCGGTATAATACTGCTGACTTTTTCCGTATTTATCCGCTCGCAGGAGTCAAAAAATTCTCTGAAAGAACAACTCAACAACCGTCCTGTTTACGGCAGAATACTTTTTGAAATAAATGATCCGTTGTGCTGTTCCCTGCCGGATATAAGCCACAGTGCCACAATACAAATCAAAATACATCAGTTTACCGATATAACAGGAACCGTCTATTCCGGAACAGGCAAATTTCTCATTTATTCAAAAGATACGATTCCTGCAACAGCTTCATACGGAGACATTTTTGAAGTTTACGGTACATTAAGATTCCCCGATTCAGCAAGCGTATGGAATATTGACGGGAACTCTGCAGATTTTGATTTCAGATTCGGCAATTTTCAACGTTTCATGCACACGCACGGCATCGACGGCATAATTTCAGTTGACCGCGACAGCAAAATCATTGAAAAAAGTGCGAATGATTCTTTTTTCCGCCGCATACTGCTGTGCCGCGACAGAATTCTGCAATATGTAACATCCACTCTCTCAAAAGAAAATAAAGCACTTGTTGGAGCAATGTTTTTCGGCATCAAAGGAGCAATCGATTCAGAAAGCAAACAAGATTATATCCGGAGCGGAACGATTCATCTTTTTTCTGTCAGCGGGTTGCATATCGGCATACTTTTTGCAGTAATTCTGCCGCTGCTCGCATGGATTCCTGTCAGATGGAGATATTTATGTGCGACGATACTGCTGATACCATTTCTACTGACGACGGGGATGGCGATTCCTGCAGTCAGAGCATTTTTGATAATTCTTTTTTTCTCATTGCTCCGCTGCAGCTGTTTCATGATTCCGCCGCTGCGGCTGCTGGCACTCGGCTGCAGTATTTTTCTGATATGGCAATATAAATATCTCTATGATGCAGGATTTCTGTATTCATTCGGCATTACTGCAATACTGCTGATGGTCAGCGAAAATACAGTTAAATGGAACAAAATATGGAACACAAACAATACTCTCAAGGCTTCAAACCGCAGAAATCCGCTCAAATACAGCCGTCTGCCGTTTTTTATCCGCAAAATTGTTTTTGCATTGTCGGCGACACTGGCAGCATTTGCATTCGGGAGCATTATCACGCTGTTTTCATTCGGGTATTTATATCTTTCGGGGATATGGGTTAATTTTTTCATAATATTTTACTGTCCGGTACTGATATATCTTTTTATCATCCGGACAATACTGGCTCCGTTTGATTTCTGCGGCGGTATTTTTGACGGCAGTCTGAGTTTTATGCAGAAAGTGATCAAAATCGGAGCGGATTATCCCATGCAGTTGAATACTGTTCAAATACCGATATATGCGGCAATAATATTTTATATTGTCCTCATCTCAATTATGTATGTCAGAAATAAAAAATATTTTGTCTGCGGAACACTGTTCATACTCTTTTTCTTTCCCGTAAGTTCAATGCTCGGCAAACTGCAGAAAAATGCCCTGCTCATTATCCGGGACAACACCTCAAATGAAACCGCTTTTGTCCTTGCCGAACCGCAAAGCAGTTTCGCATGGTGCTTTAACATACAAAATACCCAAAGCATCGAACTTGCCCGCAAATTTCTCGGTGCCAAAGGAATAAATCATATAAATATCTGGATGTTTCACGGCAGTTCAAAAAATAAACTCAACGCTCTTGTCAATGGAGCAAAAAATCTGAAAATATTGAAAATCATTCATATTGCACGCTCCGATATGCCATTTAAAAGCGATTTTTTAAGCAGTTCGATTTATGAACGGCACAATCAAAAACTTAACGATTGGGAAATAACTGAAAATCAAATCCGCTTTTTCCGCAAAAAAACACTTTCAGGATTTGAATATTTCAATCCGCAGGCTATAATTCCTTTATATGTGAAATTCGACAGCGAAAAACAGCTTCTGTCTTTTGCTGAAAATGATAAAATCAAAACCGAAAAACTTGCAAACAGCAACATTTTGGAGTATTCCGTTTATGAATTGTGAAAAAAAATTGAAAATCTGTCATGTCATTACCCGTATGGTAGTCGGCGGTGCCCAGGAAAATACACTTTTTACCGCTCTTGACCACGCCGAAAAAGATCACGATGTCACCCTCGTCACCGGCTTTTCTCCCGGACGTGAAGGCGAATTGCTGCAAAAAGCCAAACTCAACAGCAAACTGCGTATCGTGGAAACTCCGACTTTATGCCGTGAACTGTCTCTGAAAAATGACCCCAAAGCATACTTTTTCCTCAAACGTTTCTTCAAAGAAAATTATTTTGACGTGGTTCACACTCACAGTTCAAAAGCCGGAATCATCGGCAGAATTGCCGCATGGAACGCCAAAGTCCCGTTCGTCGTGCATACCGTTCACGGTCAGGCTTTTCACCCCTTTGAAAAGGCATGGAAAAACTTCATCTACAAGACAGCAGAACGTTACGCCGCTAAAAAATGTCACAAAATTTATGCCGTCGCACAGGCTATGATAAATCAGTGCATTGAGGCAAAAATCGCCCCCGCTGAAAAATATATGGTCGTTTACAGCGGCATGGAAATCGGCGACTTCCTCAATGCAAAGAAATCACCCGAACTCTGCCAAAAACTGCAAATTCCTTCCAATGCCCCAGTCATCGGCAGTATCGCCAGACTTTTTCCGCTCAAAGGATACGAATATTTCATCCCCGCCGCACACGCATTGCTGCAGAAACGCCCGGATGTACACTTCCTGCTGGTCGGCGACGGCAGTATGCATGACGAATTGATTGAACAGGTAAAAAAACTCGGCATTGAAAAAAATATCCACTTCGCCGGTCTGGTTGCTCCGTATGAAGTTCCGCTCTATGTCGGCAATATGGATCTTTTGTGGCATTTTTCCGTCCGTGAGGGACTGCCGCGTTCCGTGGTTCAGGCTCTGGCGGCAGGCAAAATCCCGATGAGTTTTGCTCTTGACGGTGCCCCCGAAGTAATCCTCAACGATTTGAGCGGCTACACTCTGCCATACCGTGACGATATGGACGATGTTATTTCTGAAATTGCAGAAAAAAGCGAATATCTGCTCAATAACCCGGATGTTTACAAAAAAATGTCAGATTACGGCCGCGAACTCGTTCGTGAAAAATTCGACCACCATTACATGGCTGATGTTCTCGAAAAAGAATACCTGTCAGGCATCGACGGTGCAAAATAAAAAATCTCTGAACGCTCTATTCCCATTGCAGGGAAACAGTTGCAACGGGAACAAAGCGATTCATAAAAGTTCTTTTCCTTCCGATGACTCCGGCACATTATTTTCCTTTCATCATGCGGGCAATATCCTCATGCGGTGTTGAAATCGTCTGAAGTTTGAAATGCCGCTCCAGCAATTTCAGGATATGCGGAGAAACAAATGCCGGCAGCGTCGGACCGAGGCGGATACTTTTAAATCCGAGCGACAGCAATGCCAGCAGAACTGCAACTGCTTTTTGTTCATACCAGGCAATATCAAAAGATACCGGCAGATCATTTATATCTTCAAAGCCCATCCGCTCCTTGAGTTTCAGCATAAAAAGTGCCAGACTGTATGAATCATTGCACTGCCCCGCATCCAGCAGCCGCGGAATACCGTTTATCTCACCCAACGACAAATGATTGTAACGGTATTTCGCACATCCGGCGGTCAGGATAACCGTATCCGGAGCAAGCAAAGTTGCAACATCTGAATAATATTCACGCTTTTTCTGCCTTCCATCACATCCTGCCATAACGATAAAACGCCGTATTGCCCCGCTTTCAATATTATCCATTATATCATCAATATATTCGAGCAGCTGAGCATGAGCGAAACCTCCGACAAGTTCTTCTGAAGCAATTTTCTGAGGCGGTGCTGAAAGTTTTGCAAGCTCGATAAGTGGTGAAAAATCCTTCATTTTGCCATATTCACGGTCTGGAATATGAACCACTCCAGGATAATAACAGCAGCCGGTAGTGAAAATACGTTTTTTATATGAATCCTGAACCGGTGTTATACAGTTGGATGTCAGAAGTACCGGACCATTAAATGAAGCAAATTCAACATTCTGTCTGTGCCACGCTCCTCCGTAATTTCCCTTCAAATGGCTGAATTTTTTAAACAACGGATAAGAGTGTGCCGCCAACATCTCCGAATGAGTGTAAATATCTATCCCGCAGCACTCCGTCTGACGCAAAAGTTCATACAAATCCAGCAAATCATGTCCGGAAACCAATATTCCGGGACGTTCCCCGACAGCAGTTGAGATAATTGTTTTTTCAGGAGTTCCGAAACTTCCTGTATTTGCTTCATCCAGCAAAGCCATGGCTTTGACTGCCGCCGAACCGCACTCATTCAAAAGTTCAAACAACTGCGGAACGCTTTTACTCTGGGCTATTTCTTTCAAAGCCCTGAAAAGAAAATCTTCCAATGCTCCGTCACTGTATCCGAGTTCAAAAGCGTGAACCATATACGCACAAATGCCTTTCAACGCATAAGTTATAAATTCACGCACCGAACATAAATCCTCATTTTCAGCGAACTGTACTCCGCATACGATTTCATAAGGGCAGCCGCCGGTTAATTTTTCAGCCCGCCGCAGCTGTGCAGTCAATTCTTTCTCGCTGAAATTGGTATTGGTCACGGTCATAAAAAAAGATTTTGCAATAAAAATTGCAAGTTCATGCGACGGCTTTTTGCATAATGCCAAAAGTTTCAACTGAAAAATCAATCTGTCCATCACTGATGAAACCGATGCAGTTTTGCCGCATACTCCGGTCATCGTACAGCCGGTATTGCCGCAGGTCTCCTGACATTGAAAACAAAACATATTATTCATAATTTACCCCTTTCGTTTTGGATTAACTGCCATGACAATATCACACAATTATCCGAAATCAAACGCTTTTGATAAAACAAAAAAAATAGTTCCTCGCAAAAAACTGCAAAATCACAGAAGCAACAATAAAACATCCCCCGAACAACACCAAGCACAACACAATTTAAACCCTTTATTATCAATAATTTATTTTTATTTTTGCATTTTTTTGCATGATTTTTAACTTCATAATCTCAATTATTATTTGCATTTATTTTTGCAAAGAGTTATATTAATCTCAAAAAATTGATGTAACCTCAAAACTCAAGGAGTCAGAAATGCTTAAAATAACCGGAACTTTTCTTGATGAAATCAGTTACGACATCCCTCATCATAACTGGGGAGTCGAAGAATGGGAAAAAGATTTTCTTGCCATGAAGGCTATCGGTATCGATACCGTAATCATGATACGCTGCGGTCTGCGTAAATATATGACCTATACTTCAGAGGTTCTGCTAAAACGTGCCCACGGACTCAAACCTTACAGCGATCTGGTCGAAATGTTTCTCCAGCTCTCCGACAAACATGAAATGAACTTTTACTTCGGAACTTATGATACCGGTCTTGAACCTGAAGACCGCGATTATGCATGGGAACTTGACATCAATAAATTCATCGTAGAAGAGGCATGGGCACGCTATGGACATCATAAATCTTTCAAAGGATGGTATTTGAGCACTGAAGTCGCTCGCCGCCGCGGCAAAATCGCAGAAGGCTACGCCGAACTCGGAAAATTCTGCAAAGATATTTCCAATGGTCTCCCGGTTCTCATATCTCCCTTTATTCAGGGTATCAAGGCAAATAAAATGCTTGGAATTGATGCCGCCTCCATAGCTCTTCAGGAACATGAAAAAGAATGGGATGCAATTTTCTCCTGCATTGCAGGTTCAGTTGACCAGATAGCATTTCAGGACGGTCACGTCGAAATCCATGAACTTGCAGATTACCTCAAAATAAATATGGCTCTCGCCAACAAATACAACCTCCAGTGCTGGACAAACTGTGAAACTTTTGACCGCGATATGCCCATTACCTTCCTCCCGATCAAATGGGAAAAAATGTGGCACAAACTTCAAGCCGCCCAGGAAGCCGGAATCGAAAAAGCAATCACTTTTGAATTCTCACACTTTATGAGCCCCAATTCAGCATATATCCATGCCCACGGTCTCTATGACCGTTACCGTGAATACGCAGGCCTCAAAAAATAATTTCTGTCAAAAAAATTAACGCTGTGTAGACTGATTTTTTATTACAAGGGGGCTTACGCCGCCCCGGCGTTCCACCCGCCTTTCTATTACGCTGACGCGTGACGCCGATTGCCTTGTTACGGCGTAGCTTTAGCGAAGACGGAACCCCGGCGCCGGGTACGACCCGGTGCGATATTACGCTGGGGCGTGAATGTCGGCGGCTG
>JAFVUZ010000062.1 GCA_017502435.1 Lentisphaeria bacterium | reverse complement strand
TGTCGGCAGATGGATCATCAATAAAGTTGAAGATAAAGATGCTTTGATAACAATTTTTCTGTTTATCATTATGCTGACAGTTCTTATCGGAGAGCTGCTGGGAGTAAATCTGATTGTCGGAGCGTTTATTGCCGGTATGGGGTTGTCATCATTGATTTCTCACCAGACTGTCGGCAGAGATGTATTCCGCAAGTTTGAAGGCATCGGATACGGTTTGCTTATTCCGTTTTTGTTTATTTCAATCGGCATGGACACGGATTTGAGAGTTTTCAATTCTGTCGGAAATTTGCAGATATTGCTGTTTACGGTTATCGGACTTGTTTTCAGTAAAGTTCTTTCCGGCTTCTTTGCCATGAAACTTTCGGGGTATTCAAATGCCAAAGGTGTGTGTGCCGGACTTATGACAGTGCCGCAGCTCTCTGCTACGCTTGCAGCGGCGGCAGTCGGTAAGGACCTCGGCATGCTTGACGACCATTTTTTTAATGCAATCGTCATTTTGTCCATTGTAACGACATTGCCGATACCGAGTCTGGTCCGCGCGATTATTTACGGTAAAAAACTTGAATTTGACCCTGTACAGGAAGAAGTTTATACTATTCCGCGCAGTATCAACGATGATTTGATTTAAATTGTTCAATATATTTTGCGGGGCTGCAGAACCTGAAAAAGTTTTGCAGCCCCGTTTTTTGCTTTTATTTTGTATGAAAATATACGGAAAGTTTATTTCTTTACAAGCATCAGTCTTTCAAAATAGATGGCATCTTTTTCATCGGCTTTGCCGCATGGGTAGGACGGACCTGTGAATTTGATACGCGCCCAGATTTCAAATTTACGGTCAGGTTCATTCATATCGTAAGGTCCGGAAATGCCGAGTTTGATGTTCCATGATTTGAAAATGAACATGTAGCAGTCGCCGCTGAGTTTTGTTTCACCGAGTTTGTACCAGTTGTAGCCGGGTTGGGTGATTCGGTTTTTGCTGAACTCATGTCCCCACAGCGGGCGTTTGATTGACGGAGAATAAATGCCGAAGAGAATGGGCAGCAGGTAATCCTTGAGCTGTATTTTGGGATTTTTGTGCGGAAAACTGATACAGGCGACTCTGCCGATATCAGAAGTCGGGTCGTCAATGAGTTCAACATAATTGAACCAGCGGGAGCTGTTTTCAAAGGAGAAGTCAAAGAGGTTCTGCGCAGGAATATTTTTAAAAATTTCCGGGGTATGCAGACTGCGTTCGGTAATAGGGGCAGTATATTTTTTGACTTCAGCTTTTATATTTTTCATAAATTTTGCCGCAGCTTTGGCATCCAGCCGGATAGCGGCTTGTTCCTGTGCGACGGCAAGAATGCGCTCTGCAACAGCATTGCGCTCAGCGAGGGGATAACCTTTGAGAGAGCCGTTCTTTTTGAGGTATTCGGACATCATTGAACGTGCCATGATCAAAGAGGCACGGTCAATGCCGATACGGGCATGGTTCCAGCGTCTCAGGCGGACAGGGTCATTTTTGAGCAGTTCCGTACCACGGTCAAAAAGTTTCTGCGCGGCAGTGACGGTTGCCAAATCCAGATGTGTACTGGCTGAAGTAGGCGGATACATACCGAGGAAAGTACCTTTGGCATCTTGTGATTTTTTCAGCAGTTCACGGTATTGCAGAAACAAATCGGATGCTTTGCCGTAAAAGTTATCGGCAAATTTTTTACTGACAGCTTTGATATCGGCATCCGGATTTTCCTGCAATGCTGTTTTGAGGTAGAATTTGTAATCGCGGACATCGGAAAGAACGGGTTCTTCAAACTCTGAAAAAAGCTGTTTTACGCCGTTGTCGCGGAAAAATTTCATGTCAGTTTGATAGGTCCATTCGCTGTTGTAAGGCATTTCACGCGGTGAGGTATAAGTAATATTGTAGTCCCAGATACGGATATTATCGCTCAATTTTGACCAGTCTTTGAGCAAATTATAAAAATACCGGTTCTGAATATTGCCAATGGGCTGGAGAACGTTTGACAAAGTATCAGTAAGAACGATGACCACATTGGGTTCCGGTTTAATTCCTGTCGGGATTTTTTCCGTATATTGATACATGCAACTTGAAATTTTCAACTCAGGATTGGTCTTGCGGATTTCACGGGCGATTTCGTTGATAAAATCAAGCAGAAGTCCGGACTGTGAATTGCCGTATTTAGCGGCAAGAGCATCGCAGTTCATACAGCGGCAGTACTGCTGATTGTCATTTTGAGAAATGTCATAAAGCCACGGCGGTGGGACATTTTTCTTTTTGGCATCGGCACTGTCGCGTTCAATATAGCTGCGGAGATTTTTAAGCAGTTCTTTGCGGACTTCGCGGTTGCTGAGGCAGAGCTGACTGCCTGATGCTCCGCCGGCACCGTTATTTACACGCTTGCCGTTGAGTTCGGCGAACCATTCCGGATGGGATTTGAAATATTTTGCCGCCGGAATGTAGGAGGCAAAAGTGTGGACAAAGTAGGGACGTCCGAAAATTCTTGCAAATCCCGCACGTTTGCTGATTGGGAAATACCCGTCATTATTCAAACCGCGAAGCAGTGCATAATCGCCGTTGTCTTTGCCGTAATGAGAGTGTATTTCATTGAGGACAAAAGTATTTTTACCGGACAATGATTTGAAGTTTGCAGGCAGTTCATTTTTGATGACTTCATGCTCAAAAGGAGAGTAAAACATCATGCCGCAAATGTCCTGTAAATAATGACCGACAGCGAGATAAATGCCCATTTCACCGCCTTTGAGAAAGACGGTTTTGCCGTCAGAAGAGATGCTCCATGAATTTTTATCTGCCAATCGGTCGATGGCGATATCAAAAATAATTTTGCTGTTTTTGTCGATTTTATCGGTATATTTTTTCAATAAATCTGCCGCATTTTTCTCATGTTGAGACGGATTTTGCGGCAGATTTATCTGTGCTGCAAATGCGGCAGAAAGTGTGACTGCCGCCGCAAATGAAGTTAAGAGTTTAAAAATCATAAGATACCTTTATTGTTTGGCTGTGTTATAAAAGATGACTGATTTATTGCAGGTGGAGAAGAAAAAACCTTTTGAGGAAAGGTTCTTTTCTTCTCCCCCTGCACCCCCTCATCTTTTTCCAAACCTTTTAATTATATTTGACATTTTCTTCAGTCAAATTTATAGAAAATTGTTGGAAAAATGATAAAAATCAGTCTATATTTAGTACAGAGCCAAAAAGTAAAGGTGCGAATTATGGAAGAAGATGAAATGACAAAAAATATGGTTGCAGTTTTCGGATGCCTTGGTTTGCTTATTCTTATTGCAATGATTGTTTTTGAGATTATTATTTTTTTCGCTGTGATATTTAAAGGAGATGTTCAATATGATAGCGGTTTGGTTGCTATTGTTATTTTCTTTGGCGGTTGGTTTAATTATATGGTGCTTAAATCAGTTCTTAAAAGTGCATTTAATTTTTATATGCAATATTTTAAAATAAAGAAATAATGGAAACCTTTCTTGACAAATAAGACTTTTTGTGCTATTTTTTATGCAGTTGTTTTCGGAGAAAATAAATATACTTTTCTTTTTTGAAAAGGATGGTGGTTTCAGGAGGAAGGAAAAATCTTTTTTTCTTTTAATCAAGAAAAAAGTTTTTCCTTCCTCCTGAAAAACAAACAGAAAGGATTTTTTTATGTTTTGGGCGAGAGCGATAAGTTTTCCGTTGCTGCTGGCGATATTTTTTGCGATGATATTCTGTCCGTGGGGCGGCTGGATTTTGAGTGTACTGCTGCCGTTTCTGCTGGGGATGGCGGGCTTTGAGTTCAGCAGGATACTGCAGAAGATGGGTTTGAATTGTTTCCCGAAAATCGTCGGAGCGTTGTTATTTTTGCTGGGAGTTCTGGCGGCTCCGGAGCTGAAGTATTTCAATGATGAAGACAAATTAAGTTACATAATAATCGCCATGATGGTAATGATTCTGTTTACTTTCGGCGGACTGCTTTTTGTGAAGGACAGAAAAAAATATTTTCTTGAGGCGTTCACCTCATTCGGAGCATTCTGCTTGATTGCACTGCTGTATATGCCGCTGGTCGAAGTATACAGTTATGATCCGAAATATTTTCTGTATCTGGTGCTGGTGACGAAAATGACGGATACCGGCGGTTATATTTTCGGTAAATTAAGCAGTTATCTGCCGGGCGGCAATCATAAAATCGCACCGAAATTCAGTCCGAAAAAGTCTTATGAAGGACTTGCAGGCGGAATGCTGATGTCCATTGCGGCGGGTCTGATACTTTTGAAATACGATTGCTCGCCTTTCAGTTTGAATATGACAGTTGTAAGTTCTGTGGTGCTGTCGCTGGGTTCATTTGCAGGTGATTTGAGCGAATCAGCATTGAAACGTGAAGCTGACATCAAAGACAGTGCCAACTGGATACCCGGCATGGGCGGCATTTTTGACGTATTGGATTCATTTATCTATAACGGAATAATTTTCATGATCTTTCTTATATTTATGCGATGAAAATATATTTTGACCACGCTGCGGCACAACTGCCGGATGAAGACAATATCAGAATCATTGCGGATAATCTCCGTAAATACGGAGCGAATGCCGAAAACCGCCATTTTGCCGCCTACGAAATCAGAAATGCACAAATTGAAGCATTGAAATCATGCATAAATACATGGCAGATGCCGCTTGACAGCAATGCAGTTTTTTTTTCTTCAGGAAGTGAAATCTTCCGATTCACCGGAGACTTTCTGAATACTTTGCCCAACGGCAATATCATTGCAAATGAAGCAATGCATCCGGCATTTCTTGCCATGCTCAAACGCTCAAAACATGAAGTACGAATGGTAAAATTCACTCCTGACAGCGAACTTGATATTGAAGATTTAAAGTTGAAATGTGATAAAAACACCCGTTTTTTTGCCCACTTTCACGTCCATAATGAAACCGGACTTGTTTCAGACATTGAAAACATCAGAAAAACAGTGAAAAATATCAATAGTGAAACGATTTTTTTCGTCGATACGATTCAGAGTTTCGGAAAAATCCCCCTGCCGAAAGCTGATTTGTGGACAGCTTCCGGTCATAAAAACGGCATTCCTGCAAGTGCGGCACTCTTTTACCGCAAAAATTCAAAGTACGATTTTGAACGTATCGCTTTTGATTACCGTCATGAAAATTACCTCATGGGCAGAGCTGAAAGTGCAATGATAATCTCCATGCTTGAATGTGCATCATGCAAAAATTATAACGATTCTCATTTTCAAAATCTGCAGCAGATAATCAGAAAAAATCTGCCGCCTGAAGCAATTCCGTCTTATCCACTGGAACGGGTCATCCCCAACATCCTGCATTTGCAGATGCCGCCGTACGACGGAGCAGTAATCGCCGGTCTGCTTTCTGAAATGAATATCGCAGTCTCTCCCGGCAGTGCGTGCAGTGCAGAAGCAAAAGTCCCCTCACCTGCACTGAAAGCAATGAATATAAAATCCCCCTTCTCATGTCTGCGTTTAAGTTTCTCCGCCGGGAATACACCCGAAGAGTGTGAATTTTTCTGTCAGGCACTGAAGCAGACATTCAAAAAATATTAATCAGAGTTCTTAACGCAGACTGCTTTGCATACAGAACTGAACAAAAAAACTGCTGCAAAACTGTTTTGTGGGGAAAAAACCTTTTTGAAATGCTATATTCCCAATATGGGGAGATAACTTATTTTGTGCTTTTTTGCAGGGGCTTACGCCGCCCCTGCACCCGGCGCCGGGTACGACCCGGAGCGATGT
>JAFVUZ010000061.1 GCA_017502435.1 Lentisphaeria bacterium | reverse complement strand
ATTTTTTTGTAAAAATGTCGGATAGCCTGAATGAAATGAAGGCAATCCACAAAGGGCATTTTACAAAAAAAGCGCAGGAAGCTGGATAAGCAGATTGAGAAATCAATCTGCTTTTTTATTTTAACAAAAACGAACCACATTGGTTCGACCACGCATTTTAGCGGGGTGCGCGAGTAACGCAGACCTATAGGTCGAGTAACGCAGGGCAATCCAGCTGCCGGAGCCATTTTTTTGTAAAAATGTCGGATAGCCTGAATGAAATGAAGGCAATCCACAAAGGGCATTTTACAAAAAAAGCGTAGGAAGATGGATTAGCAGATTGAGAAATCAATCTGCTTTTTTGTTTTAACAAAAAACGAACCATATTGGTTTGACCACGCATTTTAGCGGGGTGCGCGAGTAACGCAGACCTGCAGACTGTTCTCTTAATGGAGAGATTGGGAATTTTGAGAATTTAAGGAGTTTAATGATTTAAAAAACTCAAACTTTGTACCAAACATTGACTGATAATTTGAAAAAACTGAGGGAGGCTATAGTGAGTTGCGTAAGCAGCGAACGGCAATACCCCAACTGTGGATAAATTCATCGAAATAATGCCTAACTTCCCTGCAATAGGAACAAAGCTTTTAATTAATGTTTTATTTTTGCTTAAAAATAATGAAAAAGCAATCGAAAATGCTTGATTTTTTTCTTTAACGATATATTTTATGTAAAAATATACACTTAAAGAAAGGATTATTGTATGAATATTTTAGTTACAGGCGGTGCCAGAGGTATCGGTGCAGGAATTGTTTTGAAACTTGCTGAAGCAGGAAACAATGTTGCTTTCTGCGGCAGGGGCGGAAAAGAATGTGCAGAAAGTTTTCTGGCGGAACTCCGCAATAAATTCAGCGGTAAATTTGAATACTATCAGTGCGATATTTCCAATACAGAAGGCAGAAAAAAATTGTTGGACGATTTCTGCAGTGATTTCGGCTCTTTTGATATGCTGGTGAATAATGCCGGAGTCGCTCCTGAAGTGCGTGCAGATATTACTGAAATGAGCGAAGAAAGTTTCGACCGCGTAATGAATATCAACCTTAAAGGTCCGTTTTTTCTCACTCAGGCAGTTGCCAACAGAATGATTGCCGATGGCAGAAAAGATACTTTCCGCTGCATTGTCAATGTCGGTTCAATTTCCGCAGACGTTGCCAGCATCAGCCGCGGGGAATATTGTCTGTCAAAAGCCGGTGTTGCCATGGCCACCAAACTCTGGGCGGTGCGTCTGGCTGAACTCGATATTCCCGTTTATGAAATCCGTCCCGGCGTTATCAAAACAGATATGACCAAAGTTGTTACTGAAAAATATGATAAACTTATCGCTGAAGGTTTGACTTTGCAGAAACGCTGGGGCTTCCCGGATGACATCGGCAAGGCTGTCGCCGCCATTTCAAAGGGAGCGATCGCTTACTCAACCGGACAGGTTATCAATGTCGATGGCGGCATGACCATAGGAAGACTTTGAAATGAGTTCACGCAAAATCCATACTCTTGTTATCGGCAGCGGTGCGTCAGGTCTGGCGGCTGCTGTACGTCTGCATTCACTTGGAATTACCGACCTTGCAATTTATACTGAAGGTCTGCATATGGGAACTTCCATCAATACCGGAAGCGACAAGCAGACATATTATAAACTCGGCATGAGCGGGATGGAGGGGGATTCTCCGATGCTGATGGCTCAGGATCTGGTCAAGGGCGGAGCAGTTCACGGCGATATTGCTTTATCTGAGGCGTCACTGTCGGTTCAGACTTTTTTCAATCTGGTGACATTAGGCGTACCCTTCCCGCATGATGCAAACGGTGTTTTTCCGGGGTATAAAACGGATCATGACCCACGACGCCGTGCCACAAGCTGCGGACCTTATACATCAAGAGAAATGTGCCGTATGCTGATTGCTGAAGTTGAACGCCGCAAAATCGAAGTCGTTGAGGATATGAATGCTGTACGTCTGCTTAAAACTTCAAAAGACTGCTGCTGCGGAGCTGTTTTTATGAGCCATGAAAATTCTGAACTGCATACAGTTATTGCTGAAAATGTTGTTTTTGCAGTCGGTGGTCCCGGCGGTCTCTTTGAGAACAGCGTTTATCCTGCCGTACATACCGGAGCGATAGGACTTGCTGCAGATATCGGAGCCAGAATGAGAAATCTTCCGGAATTTCAATTCGGACTTGCCTCTACCGGATTCCGCTGGAACGTTTCCGGAAGTTATATGCAGGTTCTGCCGAGATTTATCTCCAGAGCCGCCGACGGCGTCAGTGATGAAAAAGAATTTCTGCTGGAATATTTTAAGGATTATGCAGAAATGTATGATCATATATTTCTGAAAGGTTATCAGTGGCCGTTTGCAGCCGGTCATGTTCCCGGCTCCTCATTGATAGATATTTTTGTACATATTGAAACTGCACAACGCGGCAGAAGAGTTTTTCTGGACTACCGCACCGATCCTGCTGATTTTGACATCAATAAAATCGGCGATGAGGCAAAAGAATACCTCCGCCGTTCCGGCTGTCTGGATGGAAAAACTCCGATTGAACGTCTGCAGAAACTCAATAATCCTGCCATTGAACTTTATCTCGACCACGGCATAGATATAAAAAATGATATTCTGGAAATTGCCGTCTGTGCCCAGCACAACAACGGCGGTCTTGCCGGAAATATCTGGTGGGAATCTGAAAATATCAAAGGCCTTTTCCCGGTTGGTGAAGTCAATGGTTCTCACGGTGTCACACGTCCCGGCGGTTCAGCCTTGAATGCAGGTCAATGCGGAGCGTTCCGTGCAGCTGAATTTATTGCAATGAAGGCTGTTGAACGTGATTTTGATATTGCAGAAGCACAAAAAGCGGCATTGAATGCGGAAACAGAATTGAAGAAAAGGCTTGAGAAAAATTCTGCATGGGATTATCAGACTGAACGTAAAATTTTCCAGCACCGCATGAGCGTTTACGCTTCATTTGTCCGTCAGATCGACGGTTTGAAAACTGCTCTGGAAGAGGCAAAAAATCAATATGAACGTCTCGTCAGCGACGGCTTGAAAAATAATCCGCTTGAAAGTCTGCGTAATGAACAATTGCTTGCCGCTCAAATCGTATATCTTGAATCCATTATTTATCATACTCTTGCCGGAGTCGGGTCTCGCGGAAGTTCAATAGTGCTGTCTCCTGACGGGGAGGGGGTCCATGACAAACTTGACTGGCGTATGAAATTGGAAGATACATCCTTCCGTGAATTGGTGCTTACTTCACAAATAAAAGACGGCAAATGCGTTTTTGCATGGGAGAAATGCCGTCCGGTTCCGGAGGGGGATGACTGGTTTGAAAACGTCTGGCATTCATACCGCAAAGGAGAAATTTATGAGTGACAGAGCGGAAAAGATTTGTGACTTCAGAATTTTGCGTGATTTACGGAAAAGTCATGACCTGAGTATTGCTGAACTCTCTTGCAAAAGCGGAGTTTCAGCCAGTGTCATTTCAAAACTTGAACGCAATCAGACAAAAGCGGAAGTTGATACACTTTTCCGTCTGGCACGGGTTTTCCGTCTCTCGCTCGGAGATTTGATTCAGCTGGCGGAGAACCGTGTCGGTCACATTGTCAATGAAGAAAATTATATTTCCGGCGATTTCAGGTTCCGCCGTATAAATTACGGAAATTTCCGCTGTATGCACGGGCAGGCGGCGAAGGGGACCAAACTTTCAAAGCCTGATCTCCACGGCGACGACCTTGAAAGCTGCTGGGTTCAAAAAGGCAGACTCAAAATAGAACTTCCCAATGAAACCTGCATTCTTGATGCCGGTATGTCTCTGCAGTTTGACGCATTGATGCCTCACACTTACGAAGTTCTGGAAGATTGCGAAATAATTATTGTTCACCTCAAGAAAGGAAACAGGTTCTAATATGAAAAAAGAATACAGAAAAGTAACCGAATTCAAAACCTCCGCAGAATTTGCTGAATATGTAAAAAGCGAAGGCTTTCATATCGGTTTTGCCTCCGACGGCAAACATGATGCCCTCGCTCAGAGTATAGAATGTATGGGAATGACTATCGGAAACCGCTGGGCAATTCTGCCTATGGAGGGATGGGATTGTCTCTCTGACGGAAATCCGAGTGCTTTGACTCACCGCCGCTGGCTCCGTTTTGCAGCAAGCGGTGCCAAACTTATTTACGGTACGGAGGCAGGTGCGGTAATGGAGTCGGGCAGGAGCAATCCCCGTCAGTTGATGATCAATGAAAATACTTTCGAGGCTTTAAAAGGGCTTGTGGATGCAATGCATATTGTGCATCGTGAAAAATTCGGCAGAGATGATGATTTGTGTATCGGTATTCAGCTGACCCATTCAGGACGTTATTCCCATCCGCATGAGGATGCAGTGCTTGAGTCTGTGACTGCGTATTCTCATCCGCTGCTGGATAAAAAATTCGGCAATTCCGAAGCAAATGTTGCCAGTGATGAAGAAGTTGAAAATATTATAAAACATTTTATTTCCGCTGCAAAGATTGCCAAAGAAGCAGGATTTGATTTTGTTGATATCAAACACGCACACGGTTATCTTGCACATGAATTTCTGACTGCTTACGACCGTCCCGGCAAATACGGCGGCTCTTTTGTGAACCGTACCCGTTTCTGCCGTGAAATCATTGAAGGAATCAAACGTGAAGTTCCCGGATTGAAGATTTCTGTACGCTTGAGTATCTTTGACATCATGCCTTTTGTCAAGGGCGAAGACGGTATCGGCAAACCTATGGAATGGGACAAAAATAAACCGTATCCGTATGCTTTCGGCGGCGACGGCAGCGGCTTGAATATGGACCCGGATTTGAAAGAAACATCACAGTTTATTGATCTTCTGAAAAGTTACGGAGTTGACCTCATCTGCGGTACGATCGGCAGTCCTTATTACAGCGTTCATATGCAGAGGCCGGCATATTATCCGGTGACTGACGGTTATATCATGCCGGAAAATCCGCTTTATAATGTCGGACGGCATTTGCAGGCGGTCAAACGAATCAAGGAACTGCATCCTGACGTGAAATTTGTTGCCTCCGGTCTCACCTGTCTGCAGGAATATCTGCCCAATGCGGCGGAATATGCGATTGAAAATAACTGGGCTGACTTTGCCGGTATCGGCCGTATGGTTCTCTCCTATCCTGAAATGTGTGCAGATGTGCAAAGCGGACGGCCTTTGCAGAGGAAAAAAATCTGCCGCACTTTCGGTGATTGTACAAATGCTCCCCGCAACGGTATGATTTCAGGCTGTTATCCTCTGGATGAATATTACAGACAGAAACCTGCGGCAATGCGTGTTGCCGGATTGAAAAAGATTTTCAACAGTACAGTTTCAAAACGCAGAACCGATAAATTTTTCGACTCTGCAATCCCCGCTGATTTGTATGAAAATATCAGCAAAGGTCAGTACAATAAGCAATTTTATCCCGTATTTGCCGACCGCAAGGCATGGGAAAATGTCCGTCAGAACAAATATGCAGACAAACTTATTGAACTTGCAGATCAGATTTCTGATGAAGATGTGCCGGTTCTGCTTTTTTCTAAATACCGTGAATTTATAAAAATCGGCGACCGTAACGGTTTTGAAGCATTGTATTTCAAACGCCGTCACAATCTCGGTTATCTCGCTCTTGCTTTATGTCTGACCGGTGATAAAGAAAAATATCTGCCGCGTCTCCTGGATAATCTGGTCGCAATCACTGAAGAATGGACATGGTGTCTGCCCGCTCATACCCGCTGGAATATGCAGCAGGTTTTAAAATACCGTCCGAGCGATCTTTTCTGCAATGAAACAGGCATGATACTTGCCTGTGTGCATCATCTGCTGGCTGATGAACTCGACAAAGAGTTTGAAGGCATCTCTGAAAAAATCCGTCAAATGGTGCTTGAACGTACAGTTTACAATGTAATGTACAAAAAGAATTCCGAAGTTATCAATAACTGGATGATGACAGAAACTCCGAACAACTGGACTCCATGGTGTGCTTCAAACTGCATGATCTGTTCATTTTTGCTGGAAAAAGATCCCGCCAAAGTTGCCGAAGCTGCTGAATTTTTCCTCGGTCTCGGTGCAAGATTCGCTGAAAGATATGCCGATGACGGTTTCTGTGATGAAGGACCGAGTTATTACAACCGTGCGGCATTGGCACTGTATGAACTGCTGGCTTCAGTAGCCAAAGCAGTTCCGCACAGTATGGACGGCATATATTCCATGGTGCGGGTCAGAAATATGTTTGAATTTATTGCACATATCCGTCTGGGCAGAAATCATCAGTTGTGCTTCGCCGACGGTACGCCCAAATTCGGTCCGTCGCTGAACTCTGTTAATCCATGTGCTTTTGCCATCGGTTCTGATATTCTTAAAAGCGTATGCCGGAATAGAACTGCTTCTCTCAAATTCACCGGTGATGCCATCAGGCCCGGACTTGCATTGCTGTTTGACTGGCAGGAGGTTGATAACTGCGGAGACTTTAAAGATGCTCCGCTGTCATATTATAAGGATCGCATTGCCATATGTCGTTCAGAAATTTTCTCTGTTGGTATGAAGGTTGGCAATAACAATGAATCTCACAATCATAACGACCTCGGCAACTTCACTTTGTATTTTGACGGTGAACCATTGATTGTGGATGCAGGAACTGGGACATATTCCAGAATAAATTTCAGTAATCAGCGTTATACTTTGTGGTACACCAGAGGTTCTGGTCACAATGCACCGGTTCTTGGCGGATTTGAGCAGATGAACGGCAGTGAATATACTGCAAAATTCATCAATGTCAATGAAAACGAACTCTCATGCGATCTCGGCAAAGCATATCCTGCTGAAGCCGGAGTTCAGAAATTTATCCGTACTCTCAAATTCAAAGCCGATGAAGTTATTGTTGAAGATGATTTTGAACTTGCAAAACCGCTGGATGCAGTCATTACTCTGCTTTCTCCCTGTGCTGTTGAAAAATTGAGCGGCAATGAAATCAAAATCGGCAATGTAAAAGTTCAGCTTGAAAATATCGAATATACAGGATGCGAAGAAACTCCCGAACTGGAACACGGTGGTTTAAGTCTGTGGGGTTGTCCGTTGAATGCGATCCGTTTCAAAAGCAAAAACAATAATTACAAGTTTATCTTTAAAAAGGATTGAAAATGAAAAAGTTTCCGTTTTTTATAATCTTACTTTTTGTTTTTATTATTGCATTTGCGGCAGTTTTTTATGTCGCTGCGGCAAAAAACAATAATCAGCAAAAGAAACAAACTACTGCTGGAAAAAATTCCGTTGCAGACTATTTTGACCAATATATTTCTGAAGATTTTTATAATCAGGTGAAAGCCGGAAATTACAACCGTAAAATTTATCCTGAATTTTCCGACCGTGCCGCTTGGGAAAAAGCCCGCAAAAATAAACACGCCGACCGGATAATCAAAGAAGCAGATGCTGTTTTGAAAGATGCTGTGCCGCAGTTGAATTTTTCTGAATTCCGCCGTTTTGCTTTTGAAGGCAACCGAAGCGGATACGAAAAACTTTATTTCGCCCGCAGAAAAAATCTCGGTTATCTTGCAAGTGCACTCTGTCTGACCGGAGACAAAGAAAAATATATGTCCAAAGTTCTGGATTATGCCGTTGCAATCATGGAGGAATTTTCATGGACGATCCCTGCTCATGTCAAATGGCAGGATAAGATGCTTCTTGATACTCCTGTCAGCGATCTTTTTGCTTCTGAAACCGGTGCTCAAATGGCGGTATTGTACCAGATACTCGGCAAAGAACTTGACATGGAATTTGAAAATTTCTCTGAAAAACTCCGTTATATGATTCTCGGAAGAACGGTTTATAATATTGTTTACAATCCGGATACTGCCAAAAATCACTGGTGGTATAATCTCGATGACCGCAAAAACAATTGGACTCCGTGGTGCTCATACAATAATATTCTCATTTCCGTTATTCTGGAGGATGATGGTGAAAAAATGGCACATTTCATCCGCCGTTTTCTGCAGGCAAATGCTTATTTTGTCAATAAATATGGAGAAGACGGATATTGTGCTGAAGGCCCGACGTATTATAATGTTGCCGGTATGAAACTTTTTCAGCTTTTTCATATTCTGCATAAAATGCGTCCCGGCAGTATGGAAAAAGTTTTTTCAGTTCCGAAAATCCGGGCTATGTTTGAGTTCATCGCTCATGTAAGTATCGGTAATAAATATCAGGTGAATTTTGGCGACAGTTATCCGGCATTGGCAATAGGATATGTAAGTGTCGGGGCTTGCAGTCAACTTTTGAACTCAAAAGTTTTACAGGATGTTATGCCGGGACAAATCCCAAGTTTGGGCGGCAATGGAAGCCATTTGAATACTTGTATGCGTATTTTATTCGATGTCCCTGAATCTTTCGGCAATAAAAAATCTGCCGGAGTGCCGTTTTCATATTTCAAAGATCGTCTGGCAATTATGCGTTCAGATATTTTTTCTGCAAGTTTGAAGGCCGGAGACAACGGAGAAAGTCATAATCATAATGACCTCGGACATTTTACAGTGTTTTACAAAGGGCAGCCTTTGATCGTCGATGGCGGAACTGAAATTTATTCCAGAAAAAATTTCAATGAAGAACGTTATACTTTGTGGTACACCAGAGGTTCAGGTCACAATGCACCGGTATTCGGAGATACCGAACAGCTTTACGGCAAAGAGTATACTGCATCATTCATTGAAGCAAATGAAAACAAACTTGTCTGCGACCTCGGCAAAGCATATCCGGAAAAAGCAGGCGTAAAAAAATTCATCCGTACACTTGACTTTTCAAGAAACAAAGTTAAAATAAAAGACGAATTTGAACTTGAAAAGAAAAAAGATGCCGTAATCAAACTGCTGGCTGTTGCCAAAGTTGAAAAACTTGCCAATGGTGATGTCAAAGTCGGCAATGTCATTTTGAAACTTGATGGAATAAAATTTGAAAAATTTGTCAAACTGCCACGGATGAACGGCAGTTGGAGAAAATTCGATTTGACTGAAATATATCTCAAGAGTTCAAAAAATAAATATGAAATGATTTTTGTTGAGGATAATAAAAAATGATTTACTTTCTTGCAGATGACCATTATGGAGTTCATCCCGGGAAAAATATTTTTGAAAATTTGCCGTCTGAACTCCAAAATAATATAACTTTTGTTGAAAACGACTGGACTTTGCTGCAGTCAGGCGAATGGCTCAAAGATTGCGAATTGCTGATACTTAATATGATAGGAACAACCTGCAATCTGCCGCATCCTGATAAAAACGCTGAAAAAGCCATAAAAACATGGTGTGAAAAAGGCGGCAATATGCTTTTGCTTCACGGTTCAAGTGCCGCTTTCTGGCAGTGGGACTGGTGGCGTAAGATCGTCGGATACCGCTGGGTGCGTCCAAATGATCCGGATGGCGTTCCTAATTCCACTCATCCGGTCAAGCCGTACAGATTGCGTGTTACCAAAAACCGTCATCCTTTGAGTTCAAAACTTATTCCTTTTGACCTTGATACAGATGAAATTTATACTGAATTGGAACAGGTTTCACCGGCAATGGTGCTGATGGATACTTTTATTGAAGAGGGTGTTTTCCCGCAGTGCCTTGAAACGATTGCACCGTGGGGAGGCAAATTTGTAAGTTTCATTCCCGGCCATCATATTCATGCAACTGCCAATAAAAAACTCATTGCCAATATTACTGAAATTACAAAATATTTACTTAAAAAATAAGGAGTTACCATGAAAAAATTCAAAGCCGCATTCTGCAATATCAATCCTGAATCAATCAACAGAGTCTATACGGCGGAGCAGAAAAAAAGAATTGCTGAAATCACAGATTTTATGCCGGAAATCCTTACTCCGGAAAATTTTGATACTTTCAATACCGCTGAAGTTGAAGTTATTTTTTCAACCTGGGGCATGATGAAATTCACTCCCGAACAATTGAAAAAACTGCCGAACCTCAAAGCTGTTTTTTATGGGGCAGGGGCGACAGAATATTTTGCTCTGCCTATCGTTCAAAACGGCATAAAACTTTCAAGCGCATGGCAGGCAAATGCTGTTCCTGTGGCTGAATTTACCCTCGCTCAAATTATTCTGTCAATGAAAAATTACTTTTCAAATTCATGGCACAACCATATCACAGGCCCAGGCTGTTACGGAGAAACAGTCGCGTTGATCGGAGACGGTGCCATCAGCCGCAGACTGCAGAATATGTTGAAAAATTATGATTTAAAAGTGCTTGTTGTTCCTACTGACCTGACTAAAACAACAATTTCTCTTGAGGAAGTTTTTAAAACTGCTTATGTAATCAGCAATCATTTGCCCAACAGTGAATTCAACCGCAAAGTCATTACCAAAGAGATGTTCGCCTCAATGCGTCAGGGTGCAACTTTTATCAATACCGGACGCGGGCCGCAAATCGATGAAGAAGGTTTGATTGAAGTTATGAAATCCCGTCCCGATTTGACTGCATTGCTGGACGTTCTGGTTACTGAACCGCCTGCAGAAGATTCCGAATTGTACAAAGTTCCGAATATCCGCATGACCAGCCATATTGCAGGTTCTCTCAATGATGAAGTTCACCGTATGGCTGATTATATGATCGACGAATATATCCGTTTCGCATCCGGTGAAGAACTCAAATATGAAGTCTTTGAAGAATTTCTTTTGAAATAAAAAACTGCAGGCAGATATTTTTGCGGGGGACTCAATTTGTCCCCCGCAAAAAATATCATTATATAAATATTTCAACAGCCATAATCAGAGTATTTTAAAACGCTCATAGGCTGCTTTTTCCAAACTTTCACGGACTGAAGGATGAGCGACGCTGATAAGGAGTTTTGCACGCTCCTGAAGAGTTTTGCCGTAGAGATCGACTCTGCCGTACTCCGTAACAAAGTGATGAACCATACTGCGGGGCGTAACAACACCTGCACCTTGAGAAAGAGTGGGAACAATTTTGCTGATTCCTTTGTTGGTGCATGAACTCATTGCGATAATTGCTCTGCCGCCTTCGGAACGGGAAGCACCATAAATAAAGTCAAGCTGACCGCCTACGCCGGAATAGATGTTTGTTCCGATAGAATCCGCACAAATCTGCCCCGTAATATCAACTTCGATCGCCGAATTGATAGCTACAACATTCGGATTTTGAGAGATAATAAACGGATCATTGGTATAGCGGACATCTTTCATCAGAACCAGCGGATTATCATTGATAAAAGAGTGAAGTTTGTGTGAGCCCATCAGGAAACAGGCAACAAGTTTGCCCTGGTCGATACGTTTGAATTTGCCGGTTATAATTTCCTTTTGAACCAGAGGAATAACACCGTCGGAAAACATTTCTGTATGCAGACCGAGGTCTTTATGATTTTCCAGCAGAGACAGAATTGCATTGGGAATTGAACCGATACCAAGCTGAAGACAGTCGCCGTTATTGATAAGTTCAGCACAATGTCTGCCGATGATTTTATCAATTTCACTCGGTTCCGGATAAATGACTTCCTTGATGGGACGGTCATCATGAACTACAAGATCAATGCTGGAGTAGGGGATAAGTGCATCGCCGAAAGTCCTCGGAATATTGGGATTGACAACTGCAATAACTTTTTTGGCATTCTGCACAACAGCAAGTGTCATATCTACAGAAAGCCCGAGCGAAACGTAACCGTGACGGTCGGGCGGAGAAACAGCAATGCATGCCACATCGATAGGGATATATTTCTGCCGGAAAAGAGTCTGAGTCTCATGAAGAGAAATTGGAATGTATTGAACTCTGCCTTCTCTGGTCGGTTTTCGTGTGGTATCTCCGACAAAAAAAGTATGGGTTTCAAAAATATTATCAAATTCCGGAGCAGCATAAGTAGCATCAGTCATTAAAATAGTATGGAATAATTTGACATTATTCAAAATTCCGCTTCTGCCGCGGCGGCACAAAGCTTCAATCAGAATTTCCGGAGTACAGCCGAAACAGCTGAAATATATTGAATCGCCTGATTTAACATTGCTTATTGCTTCATCTGCACTTACAACTGAAGGTGTTTTTATCATAACTTTTCCTTTTTTAAACGGTCAAAAACTTTTTCCGCAAACAATTCAGTTGTATAATCTACCACATTTTTGCTGTTTTTGCAAATAAATTGTGTTTTTTTTGATAATAAAAAGTTTATTTCACTTGACAATTCGTTTTTTTATCCTATATTCTGGAAAATACATTTTTTTACAAAAAGGAAATAACTATGCCGCAAATTGATGATTTTCTGCATTTTCTGATCGAAAACAAGGCATCCGATATGCACTTGTCAAGTAACAAACCGCCAGCATACCGTATTGACGGTGAAATGATATTTTGTGACTTTGAGCCGCTCAGCAGTGATTATATTTTCTCTCTGGCGGATGAAATCATGAATGAACGCAGCCGCAAAATTTTTGCCGAAACCAACGATGCTGACTTGGCGTATTCACTTGCTTCAACCGGCGACCGTTTCCGTGTCAATGTTTTCCGGGATTTGCATGGTGTCGGTATTGTTGCCCGTATCATTCCTGCCAAAATCCTGACTTTTGAACAGTTGAATCTCTCACCGGCAATCGCCAACCTCTGTACATTGAACAAAGGGCTGGTGCTGGTTACAGGACCTACCGGTTCAGGTAAATCAACCACTCTTGCGGCTATGATCGACTATATCAACCGCAACCGTACCGACCACATTATTACGATTGAAGACCCCGTCGAATTTGTACACCAAGACCAGAAATGTCTCATCAATCACCGTGAAGTTGGTCAGCATACAAAATCATTCAGTGCAGCACTGCGTGCCGCATTGCGTGAAGACCCCGATATTGTGCTGGTCGGTGAAATGCGAGACCTTGAGACCGTTGAAATCGCACTTGAAACTGCTGAAACCGGTCACTTGGTCTTCGGAACATTGCATACAACAACTGCCGCCCGAACTGTTGTCCGTATCGTTCAGCAGTTCCCTGCAAACCGTCAGGATCAGATCCGTATGATGCTTGCTGAATCTCTCCGCGGTATTATTTCCCAGACTTTGTGTAAACGTATCGGCAAAGGACGTGTTGCCGCGCTGGAAATCCTGCTGGTTACCAGCGGTATCGCCAGCCAGATCCGTGAAAACAAGATCCATATGATTGAATCCTCAATTCAGACCGGTTATAATATGGGTATGCGTACACTTAACGGTGCGTTGCTTGAACTTGTAGAACAGGAACTTATTACCACTGATGAAGCGATTTTCCGTTCTCTTGACCGTCAGTCTCTGATCAAAATGTTTGAAGAACATGAAATTGAGTATGAATCGGAAGAAGAAGAGGAAGAAATCGAAGAAGATGAAGAATAATTCATCTTGTAATTTAAAAAATTGCTGAAAATCATAAGCCCCCGGAGAGTTGAATACAAAACCTGCCGGGGGCTTTTCTATATACGCTCTGTTCCTGTTGGAGGCAAACTTTTTAAATTATCATATCGCAGTTCAACATTATGCATCAGCGTAATAGAAAGGCGGGAGAAACTATCGGGAATAATCAAAAAGTCAGAGTATTGTGAGTGCCGATATCTTCCAGATGAGCGACATCATTCCAGGTGACCAGCTGCCACTGACCGGCTTTGCATTTAAATACGGATAAACTTGCATTGTCGCAAAGCGGACGGATATTTTTGTCAGCGATCTGTCCCATGGCATGAACCAGTATACGCTGCATTGCCCCGCCATGAGAAACGAGCAAAACACGTTTTCCGGTATTTTCTGCAGCAATTCTGTCAAGAAAAGTTGTTATCCGCAAATGAAATTCTGCAACACTTTCTCCTTCGGGGACATCGGGACTGCCGCCTTTTTTGAATGCCTGCATAACTTCAGGATATTCAACAATCAAATCTTTGTATTCACGCCCCTGAAGTTTGCCCAGATTCCATTCCCGCAATTCAGGGGAGGGGAGCAGTTCCAAACCGGGATGATATGCGACAATTTTCTGTCCGGTAATCATAGCACGATCCAAATCACTGGAATATGCAATGTCAAAGTAACGATTTTTCAATCTGGCAGCAATCGCATCCGCCTGCATTAAACCGACTTCATTTAATGCAGTATTAAACTGTCCCTGCAAAACTCCGGTTTTGTTGGCAACAGTTTCTCCATGTCGTACTGCAATTATTTCACAAACATCAGATATACTCATAATTATTAAAATATGGGGTATTGTCGCTTTTTTGCCTGTGCAAAAAAACTATACCCCAAACTCCTCAATTTTTTTCAAATGATCAGTCAATGTTTAGTACAGAGCCTGTATTTTAAAACCGCACAATATAATTTCCCTGCGAAGCAGTTGGCGTTCCCTTGTCTCGCCATAGCCTTTGGCGACGGCGGAACCCGCCTTTTTATTTGCTGTCGCACAGTCAAATCCCGTATAAAAATCTTACAAAATCTTCCTGCGAAGCAGTTAAACGGCTTTCTTTTGTTTTACTTTTCTTTCACCGGGAAAGAAAAGTAAAAATTATTCCCATTCAATAGTGCCCGGGGGCTTTTGAGTGATGTCATAAACGACACGGTTTACGCCGTCAACTTCATTGATGATACGGTTGGACATGGTATCGAGAAGTTCCCAGGGGAGGCGGACGACTTGGGCAGTAACTGCATCAACACTGTTGATTGAACGGATGGCGATGACATAATCGTAAGTACGTTTGTGATTTTTCATGCCGACAGTTTTGACAGGAACGAAAATTGCAAAAGTCTGCCAAGTTTTATGATACCAGCCGGATTTGAGCAATTCTTCAGTGACGATGGCGTCTGCTTCACGGAGAATGTGAAGAGTATTACGTTCAATAGCGCCGATATGACGGACACCGAGAGAGGGACCGGGGAAGGGGTGACGGTCGAGAAGTTCTGAGGGAAGACCGAGAAGTCTGCCGAGTTTGCGGACTTCATCTTTGAAGAGACAGTCAACCGGTTCGACGAGTTTGAATTTGAGATTTTCGGGCAAACCGCCGACGTTGTGGTGACTTTTGATAACGCCGTTGGGGTTGCCGTCAAGAGGGATACTTTCGAGGATGTCGGGATAAATTGTACCCTGACCGAGGAAGGGAGCTCCTGTCTGAGCAGCAGCATCAGCGAAAACTTCAATAAATTCCTTACCGATTATTTTGCGTTTCTGTTCGGGATCGGAGACTCCTTTGAGTTTATCAAGAAAGCGGTCGGAAGCATCAACATAAACGAGGTTCATATCGAAGTTGCGGGCAAAAATTTCCTGAACGCTTTCAGCTTCATTTTTACGGAGCAGACCGTGATTGACAAAAACGCAGGTAAGCTGTTTGCCGATGGCTTTGTGAATAAGAGCGGCAACAACGGAAGAGTCAACGCCGCCGGAAAGACCGAGAACGACAGTTTCATTGCCGACCTGTTCGCGAATATCTTTGATGGCTTCTTCGAGGAAGTTTTCCATGGTCCATGAACCGGAACATTTGCAGGTATTGAGGCAGAAATCAACAGCTTTTTCAACAGCGGCGGATTTACTGGCCTCATCGCTGATCTCAAGTTCGACAAGCGGAATATTGAGAGCTTTGAATTTTGCAAGTTCGGCATCGCGGGCAGGGGCAGTCTTATCTTTGCAGACGATGAGACCGACGGGTTTTTCCTGATTTACGCGTTCAGCAGAAACGGTGTACGGCATAACCATGGTGTAAATATTTTTATCACGCACGGCACGGGCGATTTTCTGAATATCGTCACAGACGAAGTTCAGCATTACAATAGTTTCGGGTGTTTGTTTCATACTATCCCTTTCTTAAAGATATTTATGTATATAATGTACATCAAAAAGGATATATTTTCAATATGAAGATTTTATTTTTTTAATATTTTTTTGAGATTATTTCAAGATTTTCTTTAATGAGGGCAATATGGTATTGGCGACAATACGGTTTCCTGCTGAATTTGGATGATTTGAATCGCTCCAGAGATCTTTTCGGCCTTTGGGAAGAATTCCGCATTGCATATCCGGAACATATTCAGCCTGATATTTTGCGGCAATTTCCCGTTCAAACATGGCAATTCCAGCAGCATAATACTCAAAGGGCAGGGCGGATTTATTAAAGTCGATAATGGTATTGTCCGGTAATTTTTCATTGCCGAAACAGCTGATTATAACAATTTTCATTCCGGCACGATGACAGCGGGATATAATTTCTTCAAAGTCTTTTTTCAGGTCACTCAACGAACGCTGACGACGCCAGTAATCGTTGGCTCCGATACCGATAATGAGATATGTGGCTTTGTGTTTGAGAACAGCATCATCAAGCCTTGCCAGAGCACCGCCTATAGTATCGCCGTTTTTGCCGCTGTTTATAAAATGATATTCGGGCATTGACTGCTGCAGTATATCTGAATATCTGCCGTTTTTACCGCCGCAGGCAGTAAGACTGTCGCCAAAACATATAATTTTGACTTTTTCGCCATGACAGCAGCAAAAAGTCCCAAAAACAGCAAAAAACTGAATAATTTTTCTGAACATTTTCCAAATCCTTCTTTGTCGTTGATTTATAACAAATAAATTTAACATCAGAAAAAGATTTGTCAAACCCGAAAAGCCAATAAAAGTATCATAAAATAATCGTCATGAAAATAAAACAATTCAAATAAAATAACAAAAAAGCAATTTACCCATAAATCGATTTTAAGAGCATGAAAACATTTCGAACATATGTTTACATGTCCGGACAACAATCGCATTCAAAAAGGTGTTTCTGACAAAAACATAACGTCGCATAATGCACGTTATGTGAAATTAAATTACGGTGAGGCGAGCAGATATTTGATTTGCAAATATCTGCTTATAAATATGTTATAACTTATGAACATTTTACCTGTTAATAACTTGGTAACAAAATGTTAATATTTATTGACAAATTGTCTGTGACTGTTAATAAATCTCAATTCCAACATAGCAATAACTTTCATGATTTTATCGGGTTTGTATTTGAAAAAAATAAATATTCAATGTATATTATAAGAAAATATGTCAACTTTTAAGGATTATAATTATATATGTATTATGATGTAATAGTGGTCGGTGCCGGTCACGCCGGCTGTGAAGCTGCTTTCGCCGCGGCAAGATATGGTGCAAACACCTTGCTTTTGACCATGAATATGGACCATATCGCCCAGATGAGCTGCAATCCGGCAATCGGCGGCATTGCCAAAGGTCAGGTCGTCCGTGAAATTGACGCACTCGGCGGCGGTCAGGGAATTGTTACAGATCATTCAGCCATACAGTTCCGTATGCTCAATTCAGCCAAAGGTGCGGCAGTCCAGTCTCCACGCTCACAGTGTGATAAAGTCGCTTATCAGAAAGGCTGGAAATATCTGCTTGAGCAGTATCCGAATGTAAATATACTGCAGTCAGAAGCAGTCTCTTTTATACTCGATGAAAAAAATAATATCTGCGGTATCCGGACTCATCTTGCGGATGAAATTTACGGCAAAACCGTCGTGCTTACAACAGGCACATTTTTGAGCGGTCTTCTGCATTTCGGTCTGACAAGTTTCCCGGGCGGCAGAACCGGAGATGCCCCCTCCACTGTTCTGGCACAGTCACTGCGTGATCAGCTGGGGCTGGAGCTTGGCAGATTGAAAACCGGCACCCCTCCCCGCATTCTTGCCAAAACTATAGATTTCAGCAAAATGTCCCAACAATATGCGGATGAATTTGAGGAGGAATTCAGTTTCTGGCCGCGTGAAATGCACGGAAATCTGATAGATGCAAAACGCCGCAATATGCCCTGCTTTATGGTCTATTCCAATGAAAAAACTGCAGAAATCGTCCGTGCAAATCTCGAAAAAGCCCCGCTTTATCAGGGCAAAATCACCGGTGTAGGTGCAAGATATTGTCCGTCTTTTGAGGATAAAGTAGTACGTTTTGCCCATCATCCGAGACATTTGCTGTATCTTGAACCTGAAGGTGCAGAGACCGAAGAATATTACATCAACGGTATTTCAACCAGTCTGCCGCCGGATGTTCAGCGGATGATGATTCACAGCATTGAAGGTTTGGAAAATGCAGTCATCTCACGTTATGCTTATGCTATTGAATACGATTTTATCATCCCGTATCAAATCGACCGTACTTTGAGCGTGAAAAAATATCCGAATCTTTTCTCTGCAGGTCAGATCAACGGGACCAGCGGTTACGAAGAGGCTGCAGGTCAGGGATTGGTTGCCGGTATGAATGCTGCCAAATTTGCCGCCGGTGATCCGCTTCAGGAACTGCCGCGTGACAGCAGTTATATCGGAGTTATGATCGACGATCTGGTAACCAAAGAAATCGTCGAACCTTACCGCCTTTTCACCAGCAGAGCCGAATACAGACTGCATCTGCGTCAGGACAATGCGGATTTGCGTCTGTCGGAATTTGCCTATGCCAACAAACTTCTCTCTGAAGAAAAATATGCTTATTTCAAAGAGTATAAAACCCTTCTTGATGAAACTCTGGAATATTGCCGTACCCATACAAGTAAAGGCAAAAGTTATCTAACACATTTGCGTTCATTCAATGGAGATATTCCGGAAAATCCGGAAGATTATCTGCAGTATCTCCCTCCCCTGCCCGACACCCGTATCGGCAGAAGAGTTTTGAAACAGGTTCTGATCATGGCACATTACGACGGTTATCTGCAGCGTGAACAAATTTCTATCAAAAAACTGCAGAAACTTGAAAGCTGGCAGATTCCGGCGGATTTTGATTATAATGCAGTCAGCCTCTGCAATGAGGCCCGCATGAAACTTGAAAAAATCCGTCCGACCACCCTCGCCCAGGCTTCCCGTATTGACGGCGTTACCGTCTCAGAAATCGCTTTGCTGCAAATCCATCTGTCAAGACTGCAGAGAGAAGAAAAAGAGTAATATGAAAAAAATCCTGTTTCAACTGATGACCAAAAATTTCCGGACAGCGGCAGCTTTCTGGATATTGATTTTATTTATCATTATGGGAATAGGAACTGATATTTATCAGACATATTGCAAAAAAAATAAAATCACTCCGGTCTATCTTGTTGAAGATGCTGAAAATTGTTATTCTCCCCCCTCCCCTGAACATTGGCTGGGGACGGATTACATGGGACGGGATGTTTTTTTTCGGGCAGTGGCAGGCAGTTCTTCAGCACTGAAGGTCGGACTTTGTGCCAGTTTGATTGCATTGATAATCGGAGTGACACTGGGGGCTGCGGCAGGATATTTCGGCGGCAGAACAGATAAAATCGTTATCTGGCTGTACAGTACATTTGCATCAATGCCCGGATTGTTGTTTATTCTGGCGTTTTCACTGCTTTTCGGCAAAGGATTTCTGTCGGAAGACATTCAAGCCGGACTGCGTTCGGTAAATAAGATAATTCCGTTTGAGATTGATGTTTTCGGAGTTTATCTCGCCATCGGTCTGACCGGCTGGGTAAGTCTGTGCCGTATTGTGCGTGCAGAAACATTAAAACTAAAATCCGCCGTTTATGTGCAAAGTGCCAGAGTTTCCGGAGTCCGTGAGTCAACCATACTTTTCCGTCATATCATGCCCAATCTTTTTCATATTGTCATAATATTTTTTACGCTCCGGTTCGCTTATGCCATCATGACCGAAGTCATTGTAAGTTATCTCGGGTTCGGCATTCAGAGTATGCCGAGCTGGGGAATGATGATTTCCGGGGGGCAGGAACGTCTGTGGTGCGGATTCTGGTGGGAAGTTGCAAGTGCCAGCGGCTTTTTGTTTCTTCTGGTGCTGTCTCTCAATATTTTAAGCGACAGTTTACGCGATATTCTCGATCCGAAAAATCAGTAAAAACATAGGCCTTGTTCTGAACAATGACTGATTTTTTGCAGAAGTTTTTTTGATTAACGGGTTTCGTCACCGTGTTCAATCTGCCAGTTACGGAAAATTTCGGGAGCTTTGATACCGGTATCCACCAGATTATTTGAACAGACAATGATGCCGTCGATTTTTCTTGCGTGCCACATTCCAAGATACAAATCAAGCTGAAATTTCATCTCATCATCAGTCAATTCACGGCAATCTCCGTAATTGTAAAGATAACAGCCTGCATAATGTTTTTTCCCGGGAGAAAGAGAAATTATTTTTTCAAGATTTTTTTCTGCATTTGCCAAATCTTCACTCGTCCATGACCAGAAAGAAACAGCATCCGGAATTGCAAGATATTTGCTGTAATCAATATCCAGCAATGCCGCATAAAAGACGATCCATAACTCCTGAGGACGCGGCAGACTGTGAAGTTTATCAACCATTTCCTGCATACGTTCAGGAGAAACACGGGCATCTCTTGTTTCCGGCTGAAAAAGGTCATCCAGGACACAGCCGCTGACATTGGAAAATTTCTCCGCCTGACGGATCACTTCATCCAAATCATCAAGTCCGCCGTTGTTGCGTTTGGAGGAGGTATCTCCGATAGCCGACCAGATAACTTTTTTGAACCACGCAAGTTTGGCAGTTTCCTCATCAAACGGCGGAACAGGAGAACCGTTGAAAACAACACGGCAGCAGTTCGGTATTCCGAGATATTGAGCTCCTTCGACCGGGCCCATTTTGTTTTCACCGGGAATCTTCCATTCTTTGGCTACGATTTCCTCATGATGGGCTCCGGCATGGTGCCCCCAAATCCACAGATTATCACGCAGTTTTTCCATAAATCACCTCATTTATTCAGCATAGCCGGGACAAAGATAATACGCCATTGCCTCCTGAGTGGTATCAAGTCTGCCAAACTGACATACAATAGAAGCTGCCGCAGTGATACGGATTGCATATTGAGTGAGATACGGGATAACTGCACCGTTCAAATCTTCAGGATGATCCATACGCAGAGCAATAATACGTTCTGCGGGAACTGTGACCTTAATATTTTTTATCGGATCACAATCACTGAAATAAATATCAATGACAGTTTCAATATCTGCATTTGAAGTATTGAAAAGCATCAACGCTTCATGAGCCTCCATTGCACTTGCGGGATTTTTTGCGGGCAGATACCCGTCAGCAAAATACCATACTTTTTTTCCGCCTTCAACCATAATAAAATTCCTTTCAATTTTCAAACTGCAAGCATCCGCAATGGATTCTCATGCAGAATAACTTCTTTCAAAAACTCTTCTTCAATACCGTTTGCCGCAATCATCGGAACAATATTATTGAAAATATGACTGTACCCCTCCCCTCCGCAGGATTTGAGCATACATTTCAAACAAATATCATTGGTCAGCAGCAGCTGATTGCCGTACCCCTTGCGGATGATTTCTGCGGCAAGTCTGCTGCGTTCAATATCAGAAATGAAATCTCCGCCTGCGAAACCGCCGTCTGCCGGAGTGAACTCTTTGCCGAAGTTGTCAAATTCAACAAAAACTCCTTTTTTCAAAAGAGTTTCAATATAATCTGCATCAGGACTTACGTCAGAGTGACAAATAACAATTTTTTCAGGAGCAACACCAAGCGATATAAGTTCATCCGCAACAGCAAGACCATTGTTTGCCCACGGATAAATATGAATTTGAATTGCCAGATTGCATTTTGTCTGGGCAAGCCCTGCGGCTTTTACAGCCTTCCATTCAGATTCTGTAATATCTTTGCTTGTACCGATCTCGCCGATGATTCCGGGTTTGATATTGGTTCCGTCAACGCCATTCTGAATCTCAAACAGCAAATCTTCAGCCAATTTTTCAACACTTGAAGTCATTACTTCAGCAGGATGAGTATCGCCGGTATACCAGCCGCATCCCATTACCACATTGAGCGGAACTTTTTCAGCAAAACGTTTCAAAAGCATAGGATCTCTGCCTATTTCACGGAGCGAACAGTCAACGACGGTATTGCAGTTACAAGCAAGCAGCATTTCACCTTCTGAAACTGCAGTATCAAAATCGCCAAGCAGCAGATTATCTTTCATGCAGTAAGGGTCACACATCAATTTTCCACGGTCAGCGGCAGTTATTTTATCTGCCGCTGCTCCCGGTGCCGCCTGATTCTGTAAGTCAATAAAAATATGCTCATGCGAAAGCACCATTGAACATTGCTCAATATCAACGGCACCGCAAACGGTGATTATTTTTTTCATAAAAATACCGTATCAGAGACCTTTGGCAACCAGTTCACGGATAAAGGGAGTGATAGATTCAGGACCTTTTTCTGTGATGACAAAACCTTCTTCAATACGGTTTGAACCTGCATGATGGCCCCAGAGACTGATATCGCTGTTGACACACATACCGCTTTCAAACTTGTATTCAGCATTTTCATCGGGATAAGGTGATTCTGCTTCAGCCAGACCGATGCCATGCATTGGAGGATAAAGGTCATACTGAGTCATATTGTATTTTGCAAAAACAGCTTTGACTTTGCGTACCATTTCTCCGGAAACGCATCCTGCACGCAAAAATTCCTGCTGTACATTGGCAGCTTCAAAGAGGACATTGAGCAGTTTTTTCTGTTCATCATTGGGAGTTCCGATGACAAAAGGATATTCTACTGTTGAAACATATCCCTGATACTGAACAGCCATAGCAGCCATCAGCATTTCACCGTTACGCATGATTTTATTAGTGGCACGGCCGATAACAGTTTCAGTACGGACGCCTGAACCGAAAACCATAAAGTTGATATCTTCTGCACCAGCCATACGGGCGGCTCCTTCAGCGGCTCCTGCAGCCATAGTTTCAGGATTTCCGTCAACTGCAAATTCGAGAAGTTTTTTGTAACCTTCGCAAGCCTGACGTCCGGCTTCTTTCAAGCAGGCGATTTCATTAGGTGATTTGATAATGCGGAGGCGGTTGATAATTGAACCTGCATCGACGATTTCGATACCGGAGACAGCATCTTTCAAACGCTGCATAATATGATGCGGAATGTCGAAATAACCTACAAGGCCGAGTTTTTTGCCGCCATTGAGAGCGGAGTTGAGAATATCTTTCAAAGTGGCGAATGTCGCCAGCGGATAGTCAATCTCTTCGGGAACGGAGACGCAGGCAAATTCCTTGACGTTGTGATAATCTTCCCAGACAGACATTTCACGGGCATATTTTTCACCTTCGGGAGCACCGGCAAGAACGGGATTGCCGCATTTGGGGATGACACAGATGCCGCGTTCAAAAATGGGCCAAAAGTTGCAGACGTAACGCAAATTTTCCTTGCGGTATTCATCACCGTAAACTGCGATTGCATCGATATTGGCTTTTTCCATTTCTGCTTGGATGCGGATTATTCTTTCCTGAAATTCACTTTTTGGGATACAAATCATAATAAACTCCTTTTTTTATTGTTCAATTTTTTTGGACACTGTTATAATTATACAGCATAATTTCAAAAAAACAATATTTAAAAGAGTCTATTAATATGCATATTCTGTTAAATAATACGCATATTTTGCATATCAAAGAGAATTATTCTGTTCTCTGTAACAACTGGGAGAACAGCCTGCGGAAGCCTTGAAAGTCCGATTGAACTGCGAAACAGAACCGAATCCGCAGGCGTATGCTATTTCTGAAACAGAAAGAGTTGTTCCATGCAGCATTTCTTTTGCTCTCATAAGACGTCTGAAATTGACATACCGCTGAAAAGAGACATTTACTGTTTCAGTAAATTTATGGGCAAGATTGCTCGGACTGATATTGAATTTTTTAGCAACCTGCTCTATTGTCAACGGAGAATCAAAATTTTCATCTATATATTTTTTTACCATTGAAATTTTATCCGGCACATTGATTTTATCCATAAAAATCAAATGTTCCCTGATCGAGGTAAGCTGCCTGCCGATAATTCCAAGATAAGCAATGATCCCTTCAACCTGAACCGGAGCCAGACTGTTGGACATTTTATAAGCATTATAAAGTTCATTGCCGTCAAGTCCGTACTGTTCAGCCAAAGCCAGAATTTTTCTTTGAGTAAAAAGCGGAGTGCCGGACAAATGAAATTGTCCGGATGTCATACAGCCGATATAGTTTTCTTTTTCATCAAAAACCGGCACAACGATTTCATGCAGTCCGGCATAACAGGAATAACAGACTGCTTTTTTCTCATCTGCTGCACGCAAAGCATTGTAAACATCGCATTGCAGACAGGCTTTTTTGCCGTTTTCACAACTCCGCAGCATTTTGCAGTAAGGATTGAAATTTACCATATGAGATATGCGGAGAGTCTCTCCCTCCGCTGAAATAAAATCAATCACAAGCCCGGTCAGTTTGAAAACAATATCAGAATATTCCTGAATCTGTTTTTCTTTGCCGAGCATGGCAAATGCTTCTGCAGTTATACTGTTTTGTCTGTTATTCTCCATTTTGCAGATGACAGTTTTATTCAAATCAAAATCAATAATTCAGTTTATTGATTTTTTATCTTTTCAAGAATACGGGAAAACTGATCCGTGCATGAAGTAGGTTTGGCACCGCACTGGATACCGCTGAATTTTTTGATTGCCTCATCAACTTTCATCCCTTCAACCAATCTGCCGACGGCAGTCAGATTTCCCGGACAACCGCCATGAAATTTGAGATTGCGGATGCAGTTATTTTCGTCAATATCAAAATCTATCTGCTGACAGCAGACCATCGGGGCGGGTTCACATGAATAATGTTTCATTTTCACCTCAAAGTAAAGATTCGATTGCCGGAGTCAGATGACGTGCCATCAGTTGAGCCCCCGCCAAAGCGGGATGCACTCCGTCAGCAAGATAATAAGTATTTTCGCGGGTCTTGGCAGCTTCATTGAATATCTGCTGATAAGGAATAAAAAGAGCATCATATTTTTTTGCCAGTTTTTCCGTGATTGCACCAAGAACTTGAACATCTTCATAAAATTCGTCAGTGACAACAGAAGAACGCAGACAGAAAGGCTGTCCGATAACAAACTTGACTTCGGGCAGAACTTTTCTGCTCCAGCTCAAAAGCATATCATAAACCTGTTCAAAACGTTCAGGTTCAACGCCATTCTGACGGGCGTATTCGTGCCAGACATCATTAACTCCGATCAAAATACTGATAATATCGGGATTGAGATTCAAAGCATCTACTTTCCATCTGGCATACAAATCAACAATTCTGTGACCGCTGATGCCGCGGTTGATAACATTGAGATTTTTCTCCGGATGGTCAAGCAAAAGTCTTGAAGCAGTAGCATTTACATACCCGCAGCCGAAAGGATGAGTTACAAAAATATTTTCCTGCATTTCAAAATCTTTTGTGCGGTTTGCGTCAGTGATAGAATCCCCCTGAAACAAAATAGTCTTCATATTAAAAACTCCTGTTGATTATATATTTTAAATTGAGAGTTAAAATAGCACAAAATACTTCTTTTTCAATGATTATATGAAAAAATTATGTTTTTTTTACGAAAAACACTTGACAAACAATCTAATATGTATTATACTAATATAAATTAGAAAAAACAAAAAAAGTGAGGTATATATGAAAAGTTTGACAGATAAACAGCGTCAGGTATTGAATTTTATTGAAAATTTTCAGGAACAACAGGGCATGGCTCCGACTGTTTATGAAATTTCTGACCATTTCGGAATTAAAACCTCCACAGCATTTGCTCATCTCAAGGCACTGGAACGCAAGAAAGAACTTTCACGTTCATCCAAAGCCCGCAGTATAACTCTTGCCAACAAAAAAAATAACACTCTCTATCTTTTCTCCGGAGCTTTGATGATTCCGCTGCTCGGCAGAGTCAATGCCGGTATGCCGTCAGAGAGTGAAGAGTACAAAGAAGCCGATATCTGCATCGACAGCAGTATGCTCGGCAAGTGCAGCAGTGAAAAACTTTTTGCGTTGCGTATTCAGGGAGAAAGTATGCGTGATTTAGGAATGTATGAAGGCGATATTATTATTATCGAACAGGATGCATCGATCCATTCCGGCGATGTGGTTGTCGCTCTGGTCAACAATGAAGTTACAGTCAAAACTTACCGCCCTGCCCCGGGAAATATCATTGAACTGCACCCTGCCAATCCGGATTTTCAAATTCAGCGTTATCCTGCATCTGAAGTCGCAATTCAGGGCAAAGTGGTTATGCTTCAGAGACAATTCTGACAATGTCAGGCACAATCCGAAAACTTACCCGGCGTACCCGGCTGCTGGATTTCCGGGGTAAGAAGCAGCCGGCACCCTTGAAATAAAAGGCTGTGTACTAAACGCAGACTGGTTTTTTATTACAAGGGGGCTTACGCCGCCCCGGCGTTCCACCCGCCTTTCTATTACGCTGACGCGTGACGCTGATTGCCTTGTCACGGCGTAGCTTTAGCGAAGACGGAACCCCGGCGCCGGGTACGACCCGGTGCGATATTACGCTGGTGCGTGAATGTCGGCGGCTGTGTGGTGTTTAGCTATTTTTTCGGCGGAATGTTCGATTGCTCCT
>JAFVUZ010000060.1 GCA_017502435.1 Lentisphaeria bacterium | reverse complement strand
TTTCAAAATCAGCATTTGCCCGGTTGTTGATGATTTCAACAGTTCCCTTGGCATTTGCCGAGGCCTTGTAGGAATAAGAACCTGCTTTTTCCGTTATTACAGGTTGAGCGACGATTGAAGAGTAAAGTGCTCCATCAATAACTGCAGATGAAGTCAATTTGTTTTTGGAGTCAAGCAGAATGATTTTTTCTCCATTATAATTTTTGGCAGAAACTGTGGTTATTGCAGAAAATGCATTTTCATTCCATTGCAAATCAATACCGTTTTGCTGTTTGCCTCTGGTATTGTCGCGGGTGTATTTGGAACTCACAATCTTATACTCAACAGCAGATGAATCAGCAATACTGTCAATATTTTCCACTTGTATTGCAACTGCTTCAGAGACATTTCCGGCTTCATCAACAGCCCTGAAATAAAACGTTCCGCTTTTTAAAATATCAAATACATTTTCACAAAAATTCCAGGTGATTTTATCTGTTGAATATTGAATCAAATCCGAACTTTCCATTTCAATTGGAACCGCCGTATTACTCATAACTTGCGGAATTTCAAATTTCAAAACAGCAAACTCCGGTGGTGTCTTATCAATATTTTCTACACTTACAGATTCTTTTGTCACATTTCCTGCCTTGTCTATGGTCTTAAAATAGACAACAATATTCTCACATATACTCAAATCAGAATAATCAAACCAGCAATAATCATCAAAACTGTACAGGAAAATACAGTCATCTTCATTAACTGATGCAGTCAGAGCAACATCCTGATTGGTGATTTTATCCGGACTGATATTCCAGGAAATAACAGGATGTACTTTATCAATTTTATCAACAGTAACCGACTTTTCAGTAACATTTCCCGCTTCATCGGTGACTCTGAACTTATAAGTTCCGTTTTCAGAGACAATCATATTTTCCCCGCCGATCCAGTCTGTTCCGTCAAAATATTCGATAAAACCATCACTTACAGCAGCCGAAAGAACAACATCCTGATTCGTCCATTCAACCGGATTGCCGGAAATTTCCAAAGTCGGTGCAATTTTATCAATATTTGTTATTTCATATTGAGCATTTGTTTCATGTCCAAAAAGGTCGTACGCTCTGAAATAGACCATTCCATTTGTCTCCATTACAACCTTGCCGTCATAAATCATCCACTCGCCGTCGTCAATTCTGTATTCCTGTCTGTCAAGACAAATATTATCAGAAAAATCCGCCCTGACAATCACATCGGTATTGGTCAATGAAGTTTTATCAACTCTGATATTGCCAATAACAGGAGCAATTTTATCAATTTTATCAACAGTCACCGACTTTTCAGTAACATTTCCCGCTTCATCGGTGACTCTGAACTTATAAGTTCCGTTTTCAGCGACAATCATATTTTCCCCGCCAATCCAGTTTGTTCCGTCAAAATATTCGATGAAACCATCACTCACAGCAGCCGAAAGAACAACATCCTGATTTGTCCATTCAACCGGATTGCCGGAAATTTCCAAAGTCGGTGCAATTTTATCAATATTCGTTACTTCATAACTTTTGGTAACTGAATACTCTCCTATACGGTTCGCAGCCGCAAAATAAACGGTACAATTCTGCTCAACTTCCACACTGTTTCCATTCAGAACAAACCAATTCAAATTATCAAAAGAATAATATTTACAATACGCATTTTCTGAAAAAACTGCCGAAACGGTAACATTCCTGCAGGTGACGGCGGTCGTTGAAGCTGCTACACTCAAAACTTCCGGGATTGACGGATCATAAACAAGTGATATTGAAGAAGCATCATAAACCAGATAAAAATCTTCTGCCTGTTTATTATTGCAATTAAGCGTATAATTTTTCCCGTAAGCACTTAATTTGACCGTAAAATCATCAACTATTGCCGAATTTTCTGAATAAAAAAGTGTATATTCTTTGTCTTTGATAAAATTTGAGATTTCAACATTCAATATACCGTTCGATGCATTAAAAAAATTCTGCTCTGCATTTTTGCTTTGCAAAACTATCATTGCACCTGAAGCACTGCCGGAAATTGACAAATTCACCTCCAATGACTTTGCCGTCCCGTAATAATTCCCATAAAAAACTGAACCATTTGAAATCGAAAGTTCATTCCTGCCACCTCCAAGCGACAGAGACCCAAAAATCGCAGAATTGTCATCCAGCTCAATTATATCGTCTGCACTGCCGGCATAAACAGAGTACCCCTTGACCGTTGCAAGAAATGAATCAGCAATTTTTTCAAAATAATAACCGCCGGAAATATCCAGCATATTTTGAATATCACTTATACCCTTTGTATCGTATCCGGAGTAAATATAACTGTTGTCAAGAGTTATGCAAAGTTGTTTATTTGATGTTTCATAAACAGCATAAATACTTACTGATGAGTTGTTTACAATAATCGCTCCGCCATCCATATCAAAATCCATTGCATAAGCGGATTTGAATGCAGTATTGGCAGTTGAAGCCACGGTCACACAGAAGTTTTCAAAATCCACATTGACTTTGGAAGTGATATTTGCCGCAGAATCAATCATAATTGTTCCGCCCGCAATTTCTTCATCAAAAGTAAATGAAGTCGTTTTTTCATTACGGATATTATTGATACGCTCCATCCCGCGCGTGAATGAACCGCCGAAATAATCCTCTCTGGTATTGCTGACAAGAACTTTGATATCAGGCGAAAGGTCGAGAGTAAAACGGGAAACTTTTACCTTGGATTTCATTTGTTCAACAGTATACCAATCAGTTGCATTGTTCATTCCCCATCCGTAATTCAAATGATATTCATATTCGCCCAAGTATTCATTATAACGGTATCCGTCCATATAAATCGCATGACCGGGAATCCCCACACGCAAAACTTCTCCGTATTCAATCGCCTCACGCCAGATGGATTCACCGACATTATTCAATTCATAAAGTGTATTCTCTCCATCTTTATAAGAATTAAAGTATATTTTATCACAATCTTTCCAGACATACGCATCAAAACCGAGAGCCTTGTATGCACCTGTGCTAACAGAACTTGAACTTGTACTGTCGCCGTATTTAGAATGATTTTTGACCGCACAATAATAATTCAATGCAGCAATAAAATCGCCGTTTGCAATTTTATTTCTGCTATTCAATGCCTTATTTACCTGAGAAATCGTCCCCTCGCCGACCTGAGAATATGAAGAACAATAATATAATTTTCCGTCAGTTTTCCAATAAAAATAATCATTTGAGGATATTGTAAAATCAAATTCATAACCCTGTTCGAGCCAGTAATAGATAATCTGTGCATCAGCGGTGTTTGTACACCCGGTAACACATTTTGTGGAATTTGTTGCAGACAAATCAGGACAATACTTGTTATATATTTCATTAAGTTGTGTTTGAATACCATTTACAGAAACATAAACATTACCGTCTTGATTCCAACGGGTGGAAGTCAGAACTTTTCCTTCATTACTCATTTTTAAAATCCTTATTTTATTTATGTTTTTAATTAACATATATGCACATAACAAAAAATCAAGCAAAATAATAAAAATTTAAGAAATTTAGAGAGTTTATGGCATTCAGGAAATTTAAAAAGTTGAAACGTCAGTCTCAAATCCAGCCATAAGGAAGGTACTCAGTTTTACAAATTATAAATCGGATGGACGTCCGTTTACTTAGAAAGAAAAGTAAAAAAATACACCCTGAAAGTTAATTCAAGGTGTATTTTATTTAAAAGCAAATACTTGATTGCTTATTCAGCTTTGGCAGCTTCTTTTTTTGCAGGAGCACCGGCTTCAACGAACTGGAAGAGGCACATTTCTGCAGCATCACCCTGGCGGCGGCCGAGTTTGATGATGCGGGTGTAACCGCCGTTGCGTTCAGCATAGTTGGGAGCGATTTCAGCAAAGAGTTTGCGGACTGCTTCAACATTGCGGAGACGGGCAATGGCGAGGCGGCGATGATGCAAAGTGCCGCTTTTTGCCATAGTGACAAGACGTTCAGCAAAAATTCTGGCTTCTTTGGCTTTGACAACGGTGGTTTTGATTTCACCGTGTTCGATCAGGCTGCTGACCATATTGGCGAGCAAAGCTCTGCGATGTGAACCGGTACGACCGATTTTGAAAGTATGTTTACGATGACGCATTATTTATTCTCCTCGTTGTTAAGCCGGGCTTTTTCAGACTCTCTTTCGAGAGCGGCACTGATGTTTTCGCTGTAAGTCATGCCGAGGCTCAACCCGATTTTTTCGATTTTTTCTTTGATTTCGTCCAATGACTTTTTGCCGAAATTGCGGTATTTAAGCATACGGCTTTCAGTCTTGTTGCACAATTCACCGATAAGTTTGATGTTTGCACTGTTAAGGCAGTTCATTGCACGGACTGAGAGGTCAAGAACTTCAACATCCTGAGCCAGAACGCGGAACAATTTGAGTTCATGTTCGGGCAGAGCGACATTATCTCTCTTGACATCATCACCGCTCAGGAAGACCTGAAGGTGTTCACGCAAGATCTGAGCGGAACGTTCCAAAGCATCTTTGGGAGCGATACGGCCGTCAGTCCAGATTTCTATGACCAGACTGTCCATTTCGGTTTCTTCGCCGACGCGGGCGGAACCGATCTGGTAGTTTACGCGGGTCACAGGGCTGAACAGGCAGTCAACCGGAATGGTTCCGATTGTGCGTGCGATTGAACTTTTTTCAGCAGGCAGATAACCTTTACCTTTTATCACTTCGATTTCTGCGTGGAAAGGAACATCCTTGTCCAAAGTGCAGATCAATTGGTCCGGATTAAGGACTTCAACAGTTCCGTCACAGACAATATCAGCGGCAGTGACAGCCCCTGCTTTGTCTTTTTTAATCTCGAGAGTTTTGTTGGTTGCTCCGATGAGATTGAGGTGAATCTTTTTGAGATTCAGAACAATTTCAGTAACATCTTCAACTACGCTGTCAAGAGAATCAAACTCATGTTTTGCACCATCGATACGGACGGAGCAGATAGCTGCACCTTCCATAGATGAGAGCAAGACACGACGCAAGGCGTTACCGAGAGTATGTCCGAAACCGCTCTGCAAGGGAGCAGCGGTGAATTTACAATAAGTATCGCTTGCAGTGCTTTCATCAATCACAATTGAATCAGGCATCGGGAATCCGATCAATGATGTCATATCATCCTCCAATCGTATTTTATTTTTAAACTATTTATTATTAATACATACAAATAAGAGAATCAGACACGACGTCTTTTCGGGGGACGGCAGCCGTTATGCGGAACCGGAGTGATATCCTTGATGCAGTTGATTTCGAGACCGGCAGCGGCGATACCGCGAACTGCGGATTCACGACCTGCACCGGGTCCTTTGATACGAACTTCAATTTCTTTCATACCCATAAGCTGAGCTTTTTTGGCAGCGTCGCCGGCAATGACCTGAGCTGCATAAGCGGTGCTTTTGCGGGAACCTTTGAAACCATTCTTACCACCGGTTGACCAGCACAAAACGTTACCGTGCAAGTCAGTGATGGTGACTTTTGTATTGTTGAAACTTGCCAGAACAAAAGCGATACCGGAGGGAATGTAGCGACCGGATTTTGCACGACCCTGTTTGACTGCGGGTTCGGCAGCAGTTGTTTCTGCGGCAGCTTCGATATTTTTATCGAGTTCTTCAGCCATGATTATATTTCCTAACTTTATTTCAGTGTTTAATTCAAATTACCGCCTTGCGGTATTCATACCAAGCAGCCGCAGTATTAACCTTTGGCAGCCAAACGACGCTGAGTTTTGTCGCGGATAGCACCGACTGTGGACTTCTTACCTTTGCGTGTACGGGCGTTAGTTTTGGTACGCTGACCGTGAACGGGAAGTCCTTTGCGGTGACGGATACCGCGATAGCAGTTGATCTGCTGAAGACGACGGATGTCCGCAGAAATAGCACGACGAAGGTCACCTTCGACGAGAATGTCATTCTGAACGATGACAGTGATTGCAGAAATCATTTCCTGAGTGAGGTCTTTGGCCTTCATGTCGCGGGGAATATTGCAGCGTTCAACGATTTCCAAAGCCTTTGCCGGACCGATTCCATAGAGGTAACGAAGGGCATATTCGATGTACTTGTTACCAGGAATTTCAATACCAATGATACGAGGCATAGTTTAACTTCCTTCCATTAACCTTGTCTTTGTTTGTGGCGGGGGTTATGCGAGCAGATGACACGGATCACGCCGTTGCGTTTGACGATCTGGCAATACTCGCATCTGCGTTTGACTGATGCTCTGACTTTCATAAAAAATCCCCTTTTCGGATTAATTTTTGACTTCAGGAACAAATTCTCCTGACGTCAAATTCCTCTGCTGTCACACAGAAGATATTTTGTTTATAAATACACAAAAAACCCGGAGTCGCCAACCCCTTCTTTTTTCAGGAGCCGGTAACCAACGCCAAGTTTTACACTATACAGTCCGGATAAACGTTTTCTCCCGTTTTCCGTGCGGCCGGTACACGAGCGGTGGAAAAGCGATATGTACACGGTACGCAAACCGTATGACATTAAATATATTACACTTTTTTTATTTTTCAAGTCCGTTTTTCAAAAAAATCGAAAAATATTTTACTGTTTTTTTTATTTAAAGTGTTGACTATATGAAAGTTTGTGTTATTTTATATAGATGACAATTTTTCATTAACATTTTTTTGAAAAAGCAGTCATGCGGGTATTTTTTTGCAATGCCCGTTGTTTTTTGTTGACAAATGTTTTGTTTGCAATATATAACTACAAAAAATAAGGAATTAAAAAAATGACAAAAAGAGATTTGGTCGTCAAGATCGCAGAAGAAACAGGTTTTATTCAGAGCGACGTCGCAGAAGTAGTTCAGTGCACTTTGGATTTCATCGCAGCTGACCTTATGGCTGGAAACACCATCGAACTCCGCAACTTCGGCGTTTTTGAAATCAAGGTCCGCAAAAGCCGCAAAGGCCGCAACCCCAACAAACCCAAAAACGAAGTCGTCATCCCCGAACGTGCAGTCGTCAAATTCCGTGCCGGCAAAGAACTCAAAGAAGCTGTCGAAAAACTCAATACCAAAAAAATCAAATAATAAGTTTCCAATCAAGGACGGTTTGAAAGAAATTTTAAATCGTCCTTCCGTCATTTTTGAATATGCAGCAATGACAGTATCCTGTTTATAATCAAGAGGTTTTTATGGGTAAATTTTCACCTGTACCGGGCACCGCAGACATCTTCCCAGAAGAAAGTGCCCGCTACCGCAAAATCGAAGAAACCGGTGCTGAAATCTTCGGACGCTACGGCTATGGAGAACTCCGCACTCCTACTTTTGAATACACTGAAGTTTTTCAGAGAGGTCTCGGCGACGATACCGAAGTCGTTCAAAAAGAAATGTACACCTTTGAAGACAGAGGCGGCAGAAGCCTCACCCTCCGTCCCGAAGGTACTGCCGGTGTCATGCGCGCCCTGCTGACTACCGACGTCATGAACGGTGTCGAACAGCGTGTTTTCTACCACGGTTCAATGTTCCGCGGAGAACGTCCCGCTGCCGGACGCCGCCGCGAATTTCACCAGATCGGTGTCGAAAACGTCGGCCGCATCGCCCCCGAACTTGACGCCGAATGTATCGCCATGCTCTATCATTTCCTGCAGGAAATCGGCATAAAAGATGTCGAAATCCGCATCAACAGCCGCGGTATTGCAGAGGACAGAGTTGAATCAGGCAAGGCTTTGCGTGAATATTTCGCTCAGCATATCGACGATATGTGTGACGACTGCAAGGTCAGACTTGAAAAAAATATCTGGCGTATCCTTGACTGCAAACAGGAAAATTGCCGCAATATCATCAAAGATGCTCCCGATTACCGTTTGTACTTCAGCGAAGATTCACGCAACTATTTCAAAACCGTCTGTGAAACACTGGATGCTTTGCAGGTTCCGTACATCATCGATCCGATGCTTGTCCGCGGTCTTGATTACTATGTGCATACAGTTTTTGAACTTGCACATACCACACTTGGTTCATCTATTGCCATTGCCGGCGGCGGCCGTTACGAACTCTTTCTCCCCGGTCAATCCCGTCCGGTCAGAGGTGTCGGTTTTGCTGCAGGCATTGAACGTCTGATCATGGTTCAGGATGCACTCAATATTAAACTTGATGACAAAAAATCCGACCTTGTTTACCTCGTTTCTCTCGGAGATGAAGCCCGCAAAGCAAATATCGAACTTGCCGGCATCCTCCGCCGCAACGGACTCAAAGTCGCTCTCGAAGTCGAGAACCGCTCCATGAAAGCTCAAATGCGTTCCGCCAACAACAGCGGTGCAAATTTCGTGGTCATCCGCGGCGACAATGAACTTGCTGAAAACTGTGCCGTCATTAAAAATATGACCGACGGAACAGAAGAAAAAGTCTCTATTGAAAAGTTATATGACAGTCTTGTTTAATTATAAAGAAAGGATTCAGAAATGAGCAAAAAGAACCTTATTTTTATCGGAGCCCCCGGTTCAGGCAAAGGTACTATCTCCAATTTGCTCATGGAACTTGCACCCCTCGCCCACATCTCAACCGGCGACATCCTGCGTGATGAAATCAAACGTGATACCGAACTCGGCCGTCAGGCTGCAGTCATCATGAAAGAAGGCGGCCTTGTTTCTGACGAAATCGTTGTCGGCATGGTCAAAGAACGCCTTGCAAAAGACGATTGCAAAGCAGGTTTTATTCTTGACGGTTTCCCCCGTACTCTCAATCAGGCTGAACTTTTGAACAAAGTTCTTGCTGATCTCGGCATGACTTTGGATGCAGTTGTATTTTTCAATGTCAAAGACGAAACTCTTCTTGCCCGTCTGACCTCACGTCTGAGCTGCAAATGCGGTGCTGTTTTCAACAAACTCGGTATGCCGCCCAAAGTCGAAGGCATCTGCGACAAATGCGGTCAGGCTCTCTTCCAGCGCGCTGATGACTCTCTCGAAACCGCTCAGAACCGTCTGGCTGTTTTCTACAAACAGACCCAGCCCGTTATCGACTACTACCGCACTACCGGCAAAATGATCGAACTTAAAGATATGGACAAAGAAGATTCCATAGAGCTTTTGAAGAAAGAGTTGTTTTAATGGCTGCAAGTTTTGTCATTCATTCCGAAGATGAAATCCGCCGCATAAAAATTGCGGCGGCAGCAACCGCACGTGTCCGGGACGAAGTCGCCAAACGTGCCTGTCCCGGTATGTCAACTCTCGAACTTGATGAAATCGCAGCTGCTTTGATTGCTCAGGAAAACGGTCGCAGTGCCTTCCTCGGTTACGGCGGTTTTCCCGGTCATATCTGCATTTCTCTCAATGAAGAAGTCGTCCACGGCATCGGTTCCGCAAATCGCATCATGACCGAAGACGATATCGTCAGCATTGACGTCGGTGTGGAAATCGACGGTGCCATCGGCGATACTGCTTTGACCTTCGCCCTCCGTCCCGATCCATCCCCTGCTGTCGAAATGCTGCTCAAAACTACAAATGATGCCCTCATGGCCGGTATCGAACAGGCAGTATGCGGAAACTATCTCAACGATGTTTGTTCCGCTATTGAAAAAGTCGCTAAATCACAGAAACTCGGTGTTGTACGTGATTTTGTCGGTCACGGCGTCGGTATCAAACTACATGAACCCCCGGAAATCCCCAATTTCCGCATGGCTTCCAGAGGTCCGAAACTGCAAAAAGGGATGGTGCTTGCCATCGAACCCATGTTCAACCTCGGAACAGAAAAAATAACTGTTGACAGAATTGATCACTGGACGGTCAGAACGCGCGACAAAAGTCTTTCCGCCCATTTTGAACATACTGTCTTAATAACTGACAACAAACCGGAGATTTTAACATGGCCAAAGATGATGTAATCAAAGTTGACGGTGTCGTAAAGGAACTTCTGCCCAACACTATGTTCAAGGTTGAACTCCCCACCGGACACACCGTAAATGCCCACATCAGCGGCAAAATGCGTCTCAATTTCATCCGCATTCTGCCCGGGGATGAGGTTACTTTGGAGATGTCCCCCTACGACCTCACCAAAGCCCGTATCATTTTCAGAAAAAAATAAACAGTTTATAACATAACCGGATTTGCCGGCGGCTCTTTTCTGAACGGCGGCTTTCCAATTTAAAGTAAAGGATTGAAAAATGAAAGTATTGGTTCTCAATGCAGGAAGTTCATCCATGAAGTTCACACTTTTTGAGATGGATAATCAACAAGTTATGGCTAAAGGCCTCGTCGAACGCCTCGGCTCCGACAAACCAAACCTTATCTATAAACGCCCCGACGGTTTCGTTTTTGAACAGGAAATGAAACTCGCTAACCACGTCGAAGCAGTTCAGGCTATCTGCGACCAGCTCGTCAACCCCGAACACGGCGTCATCAAAGACCGTTCCGAAATCGACGCTATCGGTCACCGCGTCCTCCACGGCGGCGAAAAAATCACCGCTCCCACTCTCATTGACGAAAATGCAAAAGCTATCATCAGAGAATGCTTCCCCCTCGGTCCCTTGCACAACCCCGCCAACCTCTCCGGTATTGAAGCTTGCGAAGTCGGCTTCCCCGGCGTTCCCAATGTCGGCGTTTTTGATACCGAATTCCATATGACTATGGCTCCCGAAGCATACCTCTATCCCATCCCTTACGACTTCTACAAACAGTACGGCATCCGTAAATACGGCTTCCACGGAACCAGCCACCGCTACGTAACTCTTGCAACTGCCGAATTTCTCGGTCAGAAACTTGAAGATACCACCATCATCACCTGCCACCTCGGCAACGGTTGTTCAATCGCCGCTGTCAAAAACGGCAAAGTCATCGATACCACCATGGGTCTGACTCCCCTCGAAGGTCTTATGATGGGTACCCGCTCCGGCGATATGGACCCCGCTGCTGTCCTCCGTCTCGTTGACCTCGGCAACACCACCGCAGAAGTCGACAAGATTCTGAACAAACAGTCCGGTCTCCTCGGCGTCGGCGGCATCAACTCCGGCGATATGCGAGATATGCTCAAAGCCGCTTCCGAAGGCAATGAACGTGCCGCTCTCGCTATCAAAATGTTCGTCCGCCGCGTAGTCAAATACATCGGTTCTTATTACGTCCTCGTCGGCGGTGCTCAGGCTATCAGCTTCACCGGCGGTATCGGCGAATACTCAACCGAAATCCGCAAAATGGTTCTCGACCAGCTTTCTGCACTCGATATCAAAGTCGATACTGACGCAAACTCCGCCTGCTTCGGCAAAAAAGGTGTCATTTCCACCGCCGACAGCAAGTGGAAAGCTATCGTCATGCCCACCGACGAAGAACTTATGATCGCTAAAAGCACTGTTGCCACTATCGGCAAATAAGTTCAGAAATTATGGGAGAAAGGAAAAAACCTTGTTGAAACAAGTTTCTTTTCCTTTCCCCAAACCCCTATCCTTTTTACAAAAACTTTTGTATAACTTTCATTTTTTGCTCCGCAATATCTGAAAAAATTACTTAAGAGTTTTTTGAAAAAGATGAGAGGGTGCAGGGAGAGAAGAAAAAACTTTTTTACAAAAAAGTTTTTCTCTTTTCTTCCTGCAACAAATCAACTATTTCTAAATAACCTAATATAAATGAAAGGAAATTATCATGTCTGCTATTGATATTTTCGTTGAAAAGTCCAAAGCTCTCGGCAAAACTATCGTTCTTCCCGAAGGTCAGGACGCCCGTGTTGTTGTTGCTGCCAACCGTGCTATGGAAGACGGCATTGTCGGCAAAGTTGTTGTTCTCGGTTCTGAAGCTGAAATCTCTGCCGCCTGCAAAGATGCAGGTATCACCGACCGCAAATTTGAACAAATCGACTATCTGAACGCTCCCGAAATGGAAGCCTACACTCAGCAGCTTTTTGAAAAACGCCGTGCAAAAGACAAACCCGGCAAAGAAACCACCATTGATCAGATTGTCAAAATGATGCAGAGCCGTATTTACTACGGTGCTATGATGACCAGCAACGGTGCCGCTGACGGTTTGGTTGCAGGTTCAATCGCCGCAACTGCTGATATGCTCCGTGCCGCTTTCCACTGCATTGGTACTGCTCCCGGCATGAAAATCGCTTCCAGCTGCTTCGTCATGGACCTCGTTAAACCCGCTCCCGCAGGCGACAACGTTCTCCTTTTCGGTGACTGCGGCGTCAACCCCAACCCCAATGCAGACCAGCTCGTTGACATTGCCGCTGCAACTGCCAATACCTATCGTTCTCTGATGGGCAAAACTCCCAAAGTCGCTTTCCTCTCTTTCTCCAGCTACGGCAGTGCCAAAAACGAAATCCTTGACAAAATCATCGAAGCTTCTGCCAAGTTCCAGGAAAAAATCAAAGCCGAAAACCTCGACATCATCGCTGACGGTGAACTTCAGGCCGACGCCGCTATCGTTCCCTCCGTCGCTAAAGCAAAAGCCCCCCAGAGCCCCCTCGAAGGTGCTGCAAACGTTCTCATCTTCCCCGATCTGAACGCCGGTAATATTTGCTACAAACTCGTCCAGCGTCTCGCCGGCGCAGGTGCTTACGGCCCCATCCTCCAAGGCCTCGCAAAACCCCTTAACGACCTCTCTCGCGGCTGCTCCGCCGATGACATCTACGGCGTTATGGCTATCACCTCCTGCCAGGCTAACAAGTAAGGCGGGATGATTTTTTAAAGGGGAGCGGAAAAACTTTTTTCTTGATTAAAAGAAAAAATGTTTTTCCGCTCCCCTTAAACCCCTCACCTTTTCAAAAAAGAAAAGGGTACTTATTGGTATATTATGCAAGTTCTGTCGAAAAAGGCAGGGCTTTTTTTATTAAATATACGTTACTGCTATCTCGGAGTAAGTAAAGCGCGGTTAGCGCCGCGAGGTCTGAAGCGGTTACGAGCGAAGCGAAGTAAGCGATGGCAAGAAATTGCCGAGCAGCGAGGTTAACCGAAGCGAGCCTCCCCGGCGTAGGCGAGCGAAGCGAGTCC
>JAFVUZ010000059.1 GCA_017502435.1 Lentisphaeria bacterium | reverse complement strand
GAGTTTTTCCTGCGGATCATTCCGGAAAACATCGACGGGAGGCTCCTGCGGCAGGTTCCGTTTCTGTTTTTCCTGCTTGGTCAATGGCCGGAAGCAGCCGGGAACTGACGGATCAAACATCAGCTCCCGAGGAATTATGGTGCAATTCATACTGTTTCCTCAACTTTGAATTCCCGTTTTGCCCAGTTAAGTGAATGGACCGAACGGAAACTCTGCCAGGCTGAATTGTTTGGCGACCATCTGAAACCATTTTGTTTGAGCCGGGTTCTGATTTCTGCTTCCGGCTTACTGTCAAAGAAAATCTGAATACGGTTCTCCGGAACATTATCCACAATTCTGCCTCCGATGAAGTTGAATTCCGGCATTTCTCCCGTTTCTTCCACTTTTTCCACCTCTTTCTGATAGTTGGAAACAGCGGCGATCCGTGCTTTCAAGCGGCGGATTTCAGCATTGTTGTTGGTTAAAGCATAACCGGGAAAGCCCGGTTTCTGCCAGCTTTGTTTCGGATGAAGTAAATCATCAATACTTTCGGCACTGATGTGGTGCTTATTCATAATAAGCGTGCGTTTTTCTTCATCACTGCGGTTGCTCCGGACAATGGCATTGACTGCCTTCATCGTCTCCTGCAGTTTGATACAGGCATTGAGTTTTGCATCCAGTTTTTCCAGTGCGGCAGGATCATCGGTTTTGATCGGCATCTTGTTTCTCCTTGTTGGAATTACCCCGCACCTGACCGGAACAGTTTTTGTTCCTGAAAGTCGGCACGGTCACTTGACCGCCGTGCCGACAAAAAACATATCTTGTTGATTTATATGGATAATAAAGCAATTATTTATAATAAAATAGCGTACTTTATTATAGATTTCTGATTTATTATTCTCGATATTTCTTCAAAATAAACCTTGAAAAAATAATAAAGGAGTGTATTTTATTATAGAAACAAGGTTTATTAAGAGGTGTAACGATGGATATTGAATCAATAAAAAGCTATTTGGAGCCGATCTTGGGGGATGCGTTATTGTTCCCCGGTGGTGAAGAATCAATTCGTCTGCCTCTCTTTTTGCGCAGGCATAAATTATTATTTGCGAAATTGCAGGGAGTTGCTGTTATTTTTGCATTTGTCAGAGCGGATGAGCAGACGCCTTTAGAATATCTGCGGTATGCTGAAAAACTGTATGAAGCTTTGAACAAACCTGTGATTTTTGTTTTTGAACACATGGAACCAAGCAAACGCAATGCTTTGATCGGCAACCATGTTCCCTTTGTTATCCCCGGACGGCAATTTTATTTCCCGCCGATGCTTGATTTGAAAGAATGGTCTGCCAAACCGGTCGTATTTGGGGAATTTCTTTCGTATTCTGCACAAGCGGTTGTATTGCGTGAGCTGCTTTTCAAAGATGTTGCAAAAAAATCGTTGAAAGAGTTGGCTGTACTTTGCGATTTTTCTGCAATGAGTATCAGTAATGCCGCCGCAGAGTTATGCAAACGGAATTTGGCAGATTATTCTGAAGAGAAGCGTCCCAAAAGAATTCTTTTCCGTAATCATGGAAAAGAATTATGGGAAAAGGCACTTCCTTTAATGAGATCTCCGGTACAAAAAATGTATTTGAACAAGATGATTCCCGAAAATTTACCATTATCAGGAATATCAGCTTTATCCTGTTTCAGTATGCTTGCAGGGGATTCTATAAAGTCTTATGCCGCAAATAAAGCATATTTGAAATCGGGACTTGGATTTCAGGAGGCTTCTTCCAGAGATGATGCTGAAAGTGTTTTGGAAATCTGGCATTACAGTCCCGTATTCGGGGATGAAAACAGTGTAGACAAACTCTCTTTAT
>JAFVUZ010000058.1 GCA_017502435.1 Lentisphaeria bacterium | reverse complement strand
TTAAGGAATTTAGGGAGTTTAGGGAATTTGCCGTTGACTGCACTCTGAGTCAAGCATATATCTTCGCTCCCGCGTAACTTCTACCGCCTTCTGCACCAGCTTGACAGCCGCGGCAGCGTCCGCATCAGTCCGTCTCGAGTGCAGCCATTTGTTTTTTCCTTAAATTCCTTAACTTCCTAAAACTCCTTATTGCCTGCCTTCTGCATCAGCTTGACAGTCGCGTCAGCGTCCACATCAGCCGGACTGGAGTGCAGTCATTTGTTTTTTCCTTAAATTCCTTAACTTCCTTAAACTCTTTATTGCTTGTCACGCCCTGCCGCACGCATACGGCTTTGCCGTGATACCAGCGGGGAGGGAACATCCCCGGCTGTGCAGTATCAATCAGATTTTAATATTTTATTTTTTGTAAAAGGGTTGAATTTTCAATTAAATGTAATATATTATGGAATGATATAGAATTTGTTTTTTTACAGAGGAATAAAAAATGGCAATAGTCATAAGATGTCAGCGTTGTGAAAAAGATCATGAAGTTGATGAAAGTGTGCTGCAGCAGGAAAGTATTGATTGCCCTTTCTGCAATAATTCAGCTTCTCCGGATGGATATTCTGCTATAATGTTCTGTCCGGGGTGTTACGCTGAACTGCACGTTGATACAAATGTTCTGCACAGAGAACTGCAATGTCCGTATTGTGATAAAGTTTTCCGGGCAAATGTATCTTTTTCGCTTGCAGAAAATAACAGTGCTCAAGAAGATAAAATATTGGAACAGCGTGTTTTCAACGGCTTTTCCGAAGGCGATATTTTTGATAAATACAAAATAATCCGAATGCTTGGCAGAGGCGGCATGGGGGAAGTTTATCTGGCGCAGCATACATTGTTGAACCGTGAAGTTGCTCTCAAAATCCTTAATCCTGATTATTCCGCTTCAAATCAGGTTTATGCCAAACGCTTCATCCGGGAAGCTAAACTTGCCAACCGCATTGAATCTGAAAATTTTGCCGCAGTCTATGATGTCGGAATGGACAGTAACAGCGGTGCGCTTTTTATCGCTATGGAGTATATTGACGGCTGTAATGTCAATGAAATCGTTCATCATAACGGGCCGATGGCGGAAGCTGATATTCTGAAAATTGCATTGAGTATTGCTGAAGTTCTTATTGTCATGGAAAAGGAAAATATTGTTCACCGTGATATAAAACCTTCCAATATCATGATAAATTCTCAGGGCGTTGTCAAATTGATGGACTTCGGCATCGCAAAGTCTGAGAACAGTGATGAATGCGATTTGACTCTGACACAGGGAAGTATGGTTTTCGGTACTCCGAATTTTGCGTCGCCGGAGCAGTGCAGATCTTCGCACAATGTTGATTTCCGGTCGGATATTTACAGTTTGGGAGCGACGATGTTTCACATGGCGGCGGGAGTTCCTCCCTATGACGGAACAACTGCAATGGAAACTGTACTCAAAGTTTTGAATGAGGAGCATCGTGATCTTTCGGTGTTGACAAATGGTTTTTCCGCAGAATTTATTGAACTTGTCCATGATATGCTGAAACGTGATCCGGATAAGCGTCCGCCGAATGCGGAAATATTGAAAATGCGTATTACAGGACTGCTCCGCGGCAAACAGAGTTTCGGAATACGCTTCAAGTACGGATGTAAAAGATTTTTTTCTCAACTGTCACTTTTTATGTCTGAAACCGGAAAAGTTTTAAAGAAAATTGCCGGCAAATTCCCCAAAAAGGGATTCAGACGTTTTATCAAAACTGTGGTTGTTATCGCTTTGGTGTTTTTTGCAGTGCTTCTGCTTTTGCGTCACCGTAATAAATTGATTCAGGGCTATGATTACGCACGTGATAAAATACTTAAATTCACCTCTGTTGCTGATGTTAAAAGAAGAGAAGTCAAACTTCATGATGAAGAAAAAGAAAAATCTGAACCTGTTGTAAAAGAAGAGAAAAAAACTCCTGTTGCTCCTCCGCCGGAGACCGCAGAGAAAAAAGTTGAGCCGGAAAAGAAAGCTGTTGTAAAAAAATCACGCAAACGCCGCCGGAAAACTTATTCTGCCGCAACTTCAGATACTGCTGCTGAAAATACGGTAAAGAAAAAAGCCGATGACAGATTTCAGCATGACGCATTGCGTAAGGCGATTTTCAGAAGACTTGAAAAATGCAACGCAGAATTGAAACAACTCAAAAATGCGGACGCTTTTTCTGAAAAAGACCGTAACTGGTACAATGAAAGAATCCATTTTTACCGCAAACAGCAGAAAAATCTTTTCAAACAGCTGAAAGAGCGTGAACGTGCTTTTGTTATCAAAAACAGTAAGGGCTTCCGCGGAGATATTTCTTCAGCCATCGCCGCAATGGTCTATGAATATTCAAAAAATGAACATTATCAGCCGTTCAATGCCGATGATAAACTTTTCGCTCAGCAGCTGCTGCATTATGTGAAAAATCCGGAAAGCGACCCCAATGTGCTGATCAAAGATTATAAACATCCCAAGTTCTCCGGTCCTTTGCTCCGCTGGATAGAACACGCCAATATGCCGTTGAAAAAAGAGATTGAAAATGAACTTATGCTTCATCATGTTTCTGCTGACTGCATCAGCGGCAATTGCAGTATTGAACTTTGCAAATACGGCATTATTGATATGAATGGAATGCTCTGTTTCAATATCAAAAAACATAAATTCAAAGATGCTATTACTCTCATAGATTACGGTGCAGATGTCAATGAAGTCGATGCAGACGGCAGAACTCCTCTGCATTGGGCGGTTCTGTACAATAATTTTGAGATGGTGCGTTATCTTCTGCTGGCAGGTGCAGATGTCAACAAGGTTGAGATAAAAGAAAAGCAAACTCCGCTTTTCTATGCTGAAAAATTTGCATCTGAGGAAATCAAAAATCTGTTGATTTCACTCGGTGCTGATGAAAATGCCAAAGACAGTCATGATCAGCTTTACAGCCATTATACTTATGTCCGCGAATTTGATGAGGCCATGAAGAAAAATGATATGAGAAATATTTCTCTGCTGTTGAGCAATCAGATTGAATTGAGTAATATGGAAATGTCAGGCGGCTTGACTCCATTGCAGTATGCCTGCAGGGAAAATGAGACCAATATTGTGCTGGAACTTTTGAAAAACAATGCCAATGCCGACCTCGTTTCAGCGGCTTGTCCGTACACTCCTTTGCAGTTGTCATATGAATATCCCGCTCAACGTAAGCAGAATGATGCAGTTCGTCTGGCCCGCTGGGGGATTTTTACGGCATTGCTGCAGAAAGGGGCGAATGCGGCAGTGCCGCCTGTCGGCTTTAATTATCCGACTCTGCTGCAATTTTCATTGAGTGATATTGCATCTCTGGATGAGCGGCATATTTATTTTGTATCCAGTATCATCAGCAGTTATGATACGTCTTCTGAACTTGTGCCGATACTGCACCGGATGTATGAGCATAAAAAGCCTTATTACAGCAATGACGGCAATGGCGGCAAAAGAAAACGTATTTTCAAACAGCTGCTGTTGAAGCACCCGGATCTTTCGGACAAAAAATTTGATATGATTTTCCCGCTGATCGGCTGGTCCCCGAAAATATCGGAGGAGGAACTTGATACGTTGATAAAATATGGAGTCAATGTCAACGGCAAAGATAAATACGGAAGAAATGCACTTTATATGCTCTGCTCATATATTGCACAGAATCAATCCTATCTGGACAGTAAGTCAATAAATTTGCTGACCGGACGCATAAAATATCTGCTCAAACATAAGGTTGATAAAAATTGCAGAGTCAATATGATTTCCATTACTGATATGGAACTTCCGGAAGTTATTATGCCTCTTTTGCAGTAATTATCAAAGGCGTATGGTAATTTAAATCTTTTTCTGCCGAAAAATTTGCTTTTTTGTGGATTTTTTTCTGAAACAATGTATATTACTGTATGTTCATGTTTAAAAATGCAAAAATCAAGGAGAATTTTATGACTTTGACACATTATGGTATCCGTGAATGGGGAACTGCGGGAGTTGCCGCAATTGTAATAATTGCTCTGGCATGGATATTTCTCGGCGGCAGATGCCAGCTTTGTGCATGGATAATCACTGCTGTTGCGGCATTGCTTTTTTTCTGTATTGCCGCATTTTTCCGCAATCCGGTCCGCAAGATTCCGACCGATCCGGCACTTTTGCTGAGTCCTGCCGACGGAACTGTCCGTGATATTGAAGTTGTTACTGATTTTGACCAGGCTCCTTTTAAGGGCGAGGCATTGCGTATCGGTATTTTTCTGTCGGTTTTCAATGTTCACGTCAATCGTGCCTGTGCTGATTTGAAGGTCGAAAGCAAAGTTTACCGCCCCGGCGAATATCTTGATGCCCGTCATGCCGACTGCAAAAAACGCAATGAAGCCATGACTATTGCGGGTACAGCCGAACTTGCCGGAGTTAAATTTCCGCTTGCCATCCGTCAGATATCCGGAGCGATTGCCCGCCGTATCGTCTGTCCTGTACAGGTTGACAGTTTTATTGCCAGAGGAGCGATTTACGGTATGATCAAATTCGGTTCACGAACTGAAATTTATATTCCCAAAGATATGTTTGATCTCAAAATTAAAATCGGGGACAAAATCTGTGCCGGAACAAGTGTGATCGCTGAACTTAAAAAATAAGGATTTTTTACGATGCTCAAGAGTTTGAAAACAAGTGCTGACAGTATCCGCTCGCTCAAATGGGTTCCGAATTTTCTGACTCTTTGCAATTCATTGTGCGGATTTGCCGCTATTTTGTACACATTGCGTGTTTATGAGTCCGCCAAAGGCTCTGCAAGTGTTTACATGACAAGTGCCTTTGTTATTCTGTTTGCCATGGTCTTTGATGCATTGGACGGTTTTGTGGCACGCAAACTCAATGCGGCAAGTGTTTACGGAGTGGAAATGGATTCACTTTCGGATATGGTGACTTTCGGACTGGCTCCGGCAACGATTGTTGCAATTATGACCCATACGATGCGTATGTCGATGGATGTTCCGCATGGAACGACACAGGAAATCATAGTTTATTGTCTCTGTTCGATTTACATCGGCGGAGCGGCTTTGCGTCTGGCACGTTACAATATCCATGCTCTTATGCCGGAAAAGGCAGGAAAAAGCAATATGAGCAAAAACTATTTTTGCGGAATGCCTTCTCCCGGTGCGGCGGCGGCAATCTGTTCGATTGTTATTTTTGCTAAAGACAATAAAATTCCGGATATTTACATTGTCCGTTATCTGCCTATTTATGCGGCGATCCTTGGATTGCTGATGGTCAGTAATGTGCCGTATGTTCATGCAGGACGCTGGCTTTTCTCTGTTTTCAGAAATAAAAAACGTCTTGTTATTCTGATTTGTATAATTGCAGTGATTGCAATTTTCGGAATTGCCGGCATTGTGAGTTTGATAACATTGTATGTGTTGTCCGGATTTGTCAATCTTTTTATTAAGATGTTCAAAAAGGATTATTTTGCAGAGGAGGAAGCCAAATGAAATATCTCATTACCGGAGGTGCGGGTTTTATCGGCGGACATTTGGCAGAATTGTTGCTGAGTGATGAAAATTGTGAAAAAGTTATCATTATAGACGATCTTTCAACCGGTTCGCTTGACAATTTGAAAAATATTTCAGGCAATCCCAAACTGGAAGTTGTTATAAATGATATTACCGATCCCGGATGCGATTTGAAAAAATATGTCAGCGAAGTTGACTGCATATACCACCTCGCCGCTGCGGTCGGAGTGGAACTCGTCGTCCGTGAACCGGGCCGCACCATCCATACCAATGTCCACGGTACGGAAAATGTTCTCAAGGCGGCAGTTGAATTTGATAAACGCATAATCGTAGCCTCAACCAGTGAGGTTTACGGCAAAAGCAATCATGAATATTTCTCTGAAAATGATGATCTGCTGATCGGCAATCCCATTCATTCACGCTGGTCATACGCCTGCAGTAAACTGTTGGATGAATTTTATACGCTCGCATATTGCAAATCTCACCGTCTGAAAGGAACTGTTGTCCGCTTTTTCAATACTGTCGGACCACGTCAGACCGGACAGTACGGTATGGTTATTCCGCGTTTTGTCAAAAGTGCATTGGCAAATAAAGATTTGACTGTTTATGGAGATGGCTCGCAAACCCGCTGTTTCTGCCATGTATTTGATACGATCAGAGCGTTGAAGGCACTGGCTGACAATACTGAATCTTTCGGCGGAATTTATAATATCGGCAGTCAACGCAAGATTTCCATATATGAACTTGCTGAACTGGTGATCAAGGAATTGAACAGTACCAGCAAAATCAAACTTATTCCATACGAGGAGGCATACGAAGCAGGTTTTGAAGATATGATGCACCGTGCCCCTGATACCGCTAAAATAAATCTGCTTATACGATGGCGTCCCGAACATTCTCTTGAAAAAGTCATTCATGATGTCGCAAATGCTATGAAATAAAGGTGTTATAATGGATAATATAAACGAAATCAAAAAATTTATGGCAGAGAAAATTGCCGAAAATATCTCACTTTCAGACATTCAAACTATGGTCAATGAAAAGTTCAATACCAAAATGACTTTCATGGACATCCGCATCCTGGCATCCGAACTGGAGGTGGACTGGCGAAGCGAGGCAGAAAAGAATCCGCCTGCTGCAGAGGAAGAGGAAGCTCCCGAAACATCCGGAAATAACGAAGCGGAAAATACTCCCGGCAAAACCACCGTAGAATTGAATAAAATCGTCCGTCCCGGTGCATTGGCTTCAGGATCTGTTCACTTTGCATCCGGAGTATATGCCGAATGGTATATCGACAATTCAGGCCGTATGGGACTTGACAAAGTTACCGGCGGCAAACCGACCGAACAGGATATTGAAGATTTTCAAGTTGAAATGCAGAAAATCTTCTCTGAACGTTAACAATAACAAGACACTTAACTGTCATTTTTTACAATAAAGGAAAAACTTTGTTTTAAAGAAAAAAGACTGCCTTCCGAAGTATTGAATACTCTTTTCTTTTTTGAAAAGGATGGGTTTCAGGGAAGGAAAAATCTTTTTTCTTTTAATCAAGAAAAAAGTTTTTCCTTCCATGAGAAACAGAAATTAAAAAACATAAAAATGGAGTATATATTATGGATTTTTCCCGTTATTTTCGTGACTATCCGACACCGGATGGTTATTTCGGTCCGTATGGCGGTGCATTTTTGACACCGGAGTTGAAGGAAGCGTTTGCGGAGATCAATACTGCTTATCAATCTATTTGTCAGTCGGCACATTTTATCAATGAACTCCGCCGTATCCGCCGTGAATTTCAGGGCAGACCGACGCCGGTTTATCATTGTGACAGACTTTCACGCAAACTCGGCAACTGTCAGATTTACCTCAAACGTGAGGATCTCAATCATACCGGGGCACACAAACTCAATCACTGTATGGGCGAAGGTCTGCTTGCCAAGTATATGGGCAAAAAACGTATAATTGCAGAAACCGGAGCCGGTCAGCATGGTGTTGCATTGGCGACTACTGCGGCATATTTCGGGCTTGAATGTGAAATTCATATGGGGGAAGTTGATATTGCCAAACAGGCTCCCAATGTTACACGCATGAAAATTCTCGGAGCCAAAGTGATACCTGTTTCTTTCGGACAGAAAACTTTGAAAGAAGCTGTTGACTCTGCATTTATGTCTTATGCCAAAAATTATAAAGATTCGATTTATTGTATCGGTACTGCTGCGGGACCTCATCCTTTCCCGCTGATGGTGCGTGATTTCCAGATGTGTATCGGTGATGAATCACGTCAGCAGTTTCTGGATATGACCGGACATTTGCCGGATGCAGTCTGTGCCTGTGTCGGCGGCGGTTCAAATTCAGCCGGTTCATTCTGTGCTTATCTGAACGACCCTGTCGATATTTTCGGAGTTGAACCTTTGGGCAAGGGCTCAAATGTCGGCGACCACGCCGCAACAATCAATTACGGCAAAGTCGGTAACCTCCACGGTTTTGAATCTTATGTCCTTGCTGATGAAAAAGGAGAAGCATTGCCGGTTTATTCTATTGCCAGCGGTCTTGATTATCAGGCTGTCGGTCCGGAACACGCATTCTGGCACGATCTCGGCAGAGTTAAATATGTCACCGCCAGTGACGAAGAAGCAGTCGATGCATTCTTTATGCTTTCACGTTATGAAGGAATCATTCCCGCTCTTGAAAGTTCACACGCTATCGCATACGCTATAAAATGGGCAAAAGAACATCCCTACGGCTCAATTCTTGCCACCTGCTCCGGCCGCGGAGATAAAGACGTCGATTATGTTGTTGAACATTACGGCTACGGAGACGATCGTCAGTATTGATTTCGGGGCAGAATGAAAATTTATTCAGGTGTATAAATAAAATGAAGAGATTTTTTTTGAATTTGATTTGTTTTATGACCTGCGGTCTTTTGTGTTCATGCAGACAGTATAACGGTATCGTCTGTTTTACTTTTGATGATTTCGGCGGTGACAACTGGGTCAAAGCGGATGAGATTTTCAAAAAATATGATGCTCATGCAACTTTTCTTGTCTGCGGCGAATTGACTCCGAAGCACATTGAAGTTATGCAGAAACTGCAGGCATCAGGGCATACTGTCGGACTTCATACGGTAAGTCATGCCAATGCGACAGCAGAAGTGCAGGTTTTTACACCTGAATCGTATTTTATGCAGGAGGTCAAACCGCAGTTGGATATTTGCCGTCAGAACAATATCGATGTCCGTGCTTTTGCTTATCCGAATAACCGTCACAATGCTGAATTTGATCAATATTTTTTCCAGTATTTTGATTATTTGCGGGCCGGAGTCGGACCTGTACGCAAGCCGGTTTTTATTGACCGCAAAGATATTCACAAAAAGATGGTGCTTCCCGGAACCGGAATCGGCAAATATTACAAAAGTGATCTCAATGAATTGAAAAAAATTCTGGATGAAGCAGCCCGCACCAATACAATGACTGTTTTTTTCTCTCATGATATTTATCCGGATGCTCCCGGTGTCGCTATGCCGACGGAATATCTGGTCGAACTTCTGAAGCACGCCCGCAAATTGAATATGCACATTGCCGGTGCCAAAGAACTTGATTGAAAGTTACGGCACCCGCCTTCTGCACCGGGTGGACAGCCGTGTCAGCGTCAACATCAGCCCGGCTCATTGTACAGTCACAGTTATTCCCTCCATTGTCTTTTTTTATAAATTTATTATAAAAAACAGAATAAAAACTTGCGATTTTGTTTTTTTGCAGTACATTAAGATTGTATTACTGTTTTTTAACCAATAAATACTTACTTTGGAGGAAAAAATGAACGACATTACAACTCTTCTCGATGATACCGAGGAACTGATGATGAAATCTGAAGATGCCATGAAGAATGACTTCTCTGCCATTCGTACCGGCAAAGCTTCTCCCGCTCTTCTCGACGGTGTTATGGTTGAATACTACGGAGCCATGACCAGATTGAAAGAACTCGCAGGGATCTCCGCTCCCGAACCCCGTCTGCTGGTTGTTCAGCCCTGGGATGCCGCTTCAATCAAAGCTGTTGAAAAAGCCATCATCGCCGCAAATCTCGGTATTACTCCCATGAATGACGGCAAACTTATCAAACTTCCCATTCCTGAACTTTCTCAGGAACGCCGCACCGCTCTTGCAAAACAGGCAAAAGCCCGTGCCGAAGAAGCCAAAGTTTCTCTCCGCAATATCCGCCGTGATGCCAACGAATTTGCCAAAAAAGCCCAGAAAGGCGGCGAATTGACCGAAGACGAACTCAAAAAAATGCTCGACGATATTCAGAAAATGACCGATTCATATATCGCTACCGTTGACAAGGACCTCGCCGCTAAAGAAAAAGAACTGATGACAGTTTAAAAGGCAGGTTTATTATGGATAAACACCAGGAAGCATTGCAAATCACCAATGAAGTCTTTGATATTGAAGTCGAAGGAATCAGAGAAGTTCAAAAATCCCTCGGTTCTGAATTTCTCGCCATGGTTGACAAGTGCATTCAAACTCTTGACAAAGGCGGCAAACTCGTTCTGACCGGTATCGGCAAAAGCGGTTATATCGGCAAGAAAATTTCCGCAACTCTTGCATCCGTCGGCTCAACTTCAATTTTCATGCACCCCGTCGAAGCATTGCACGGCGACCTCGGAATGCTGCAGAAAAATGATATTCTGATCGCGATAAGTTATTCCGGCGAAACCAATGAACTGCTGACTACTCTTAAGCCTGCCAAACGTCTCGGCATTGAGATCATTGCCATTACCGGTTATCCGGAATCATCGCTCGCAAAGTTGTCCGATCTGACTGTTCCCATGACCGTCAGCCGTGAAGCCTGTCCCTTCAATCTGGCTCCCACAACTACCACGACTGCTCTGCTGGTTCTCGGTGATGCTCTCGCTATGACTCTGCTCAAACTTCGCGGTTTCAGCAAAGAAGATTACGGCCGCTTCCATCCGGGCGGTGCTATCGGACGTGCAGTCACCATGCGTGCCTGCGACATTATGCGTACAGCAGAGAAATATTCAAAAATTACTCCCGGAACCACTGTCAAAGATGCTCTCTGCAGCATGAGCAATGCCCGCTGCGGTGCTGCCATTATTGCAGATGCTGACGGCAATCTGCTCGGAATTTTTACTGACGGTGACTTCCGCCGCTCTGCAGAAAAGGATTTGTCAGTTCTCACTAAACCGATTGAATCTGTGATGACCAAAAATCCGACCTTTGTACAATCTGAAGAACTGGCTGTTGCCGTTCTCAAAAAAGTTGAAGAAAAACATATCAATTCCGTCGTCGTTGTTGATGCGGACAAAAAAGTCTGCGGTCTCATTGACGTTCAGGACCTCCCCGGGCTCAAATTGATGTAAGAGGTATTTTTATGAATGAATATGCAAACAAAGTAAAAGTCGTAGTTGATAAACTTGGCAAAATCAAAATCGTTCCGGTTCTCGTTTTGAACAACCTCGATGAAGGTCTCAAAATGTGTGAACTTCTCGTCAAATGCAACCTTAAAGCCGCAGAAATCACTTTCCGTACTCAGGCCGCTGAAGCCGTGATCCGTGAAAGTTCAAAACGTTTTCCCGAACTTTTTATCGGAGCCGGAACCATTCTTAATGTTGCTGATTTGCACCGTGCTTTTGATGCCGGAGCCGCTTTTGCCGTCGCTCCCGGTTTCAATCCGACAGTTGTCAAAGAAGCTGTCAAAAATTCTTACGCATTTGCTCCCGGTATCTGCACTCCCAGTGAAGTCGAACAGGCTTTTGAACTCGGTTGTTCTTTCCTCAAATTCTTTCCCGCTGAAGCATCCGGCGGTGTTGCCATGCTCAAGAGTCTGATCGCTCCCTACAAGCATCTCGGAGTCCGTTTCATGCCTACCGGCGGTGTTTCAACTGCCAATGTTGAATCTTATCTGAGCATTCCTGAAGTCGTTGCTGTCGGCGGTACATGGCTTGGCAAATCTTCCGATCTTGCCGCCGGTAATTTCGATGCCATCGAAAAAGCCGTTACAGATGCTGTCGCTCTTGCCGCAAAATTTTAACTCCGCAGGTGAATTATGTTGAATTACAGAAAAAAAGAAGATTGCAAATATGATATTCTGAGTTTGGGCGAAGTTATGCTCCGCCTTGATCCCGGTGCAGGCAGAATCCATACAGCACGCACTTTTACTGCATGGGAAGGCGGCGGCGAATACAATGTCGCCCGCGGAATGCGTCGCTGTTTCGGTCAGCGTGCAGCCGTTGTTACTGCTTTTGCAGATAATCCCGTCGGCAGACTTGTCGAAGATTTCATTCTGCAGGGCGGTGTTGACGTCTCTCTCATAAAATGGGTCAAATATGACGGTATCGGCAAAGCTGTCCGCAACGGTTTGAACTTCACTGAAAGAGGTTTCGGCGTACGTGGTGCAGTCGGCTGTTCCGACCGCGGTCATACTGCAGTTTCTCAACTCAAAGAAGGCGATATTGACTGGGATTATATTTTCGGTACTCTCGGCGTCCGTCACTTTCATACCGGCGGTATTTTTGCCGCTTTGAGCGATACCACTCCGGGCGTTGTCATCGAAGCATTGAAAGCCGCTAAAAAATATGGTACAATCACCAGTTATGACCTCAACTACCGCCCCAGTTTGTGGAAAAGCATCGGCGGCAAGGAACGTGCACAGCAGGTCAACCGTGAAATCGCAAAATATGTTGACGTTATGATCGGTAATGAAGAGGATTTTACCGCCTGTCTCGGTTTTGAAGTCGAAGGCACAGATGCCAACTTGAGCAATATCAAAGTTGACAGTTTCAAAAATATGATCAAAAATGTTGTCAAGGCTTATCCCAATTTTCAGGTCGTTGCAACCACTCTGCGTACTGTCAAAACTGCAACCGTCAATGATTGGGGTGCAATCGCTTATCAGGATGGTGAATTTTATGAATCCATCTACCGTCCCGGTTTGGAAATTTTTGACCGTGTCGGCGGCGGCGACAGTTTTGCATCCGGTCTTGTTTACGGCTTGATGACTTTCGGCACTGCAGAAAAAGCAGTTGATTACGGTGCTGCACACGGTGCTTTGGCTATGACTACCCCCGGTGATACCTCTATGGCATCACTCGCTGAAGTCGAAAAACTTGTCGGCGGCGGTTCCGCCCGTGTTGATAGATAAGAGGTAGATGAATGCAGGGGGGAAGGAAAAAAACTTTTTGAAAAAAGTTTCTTTTCCTTCCCCCCTGCACCCTCCATCCTTTTTACAAAAACTTTTGTGTAATTTTCGTTTTTTGCTTCGCAAAATCCGAAAATAAAAAACAGAAGGGTTTGGGAGGGAGTGAGTTGCGTAAGCAACGAGCGGGCACACTCCAATTGTGGCGAAGTCCGGCGAAAGATTTGCTTTGCCATTCCGCAAAAAAGCGGGAGGGTAAAGCGAACATTTCGCCGAAAAAATGCCGGACACCATACGGCAGCACGCCATAAGCGCCAGCGTAACACCGCCCCCCGTCGTGTACGGGGCTGCGGGGGTTCGGGGGACGCAGTCAGTCCCCCGAAAAAAGAAAACTTAACCTTAACAAGGAGAAGATATTATGAAAAAAAACAGATATGTAGGTGATTATCCTGTAATCGGTATCCGGCCATGTATTGACGGCCGCCGTGGACCATTGATGTTGCGTGAATCTCTGGAGCCGACAGTTTGGGCAATGGCAAATGCGGCAAAAAAATTGTTTGAAGAGAATTTGTTTTATTCCAACGGCGAACCGGTCAAGGTTGTTCTCGCTGATACTTGCATCGGCCGTGTTCCGGAGGCAGCCGCCTGTGCAAATAAATTCAAAAAAGAGGGAGTTTCCATTACTTTGTCTGTAACTTCATGCTGGTGTTACGGTTCAGAAACTATGGACATGGACCCTGAAACTATTAAAGGTGTCTGGGGATTTAACGGAACAGAACGTCCGGGTGCGGTTTATCTGGCGGCAGTGCTTGCCGGTCATGCCCAGAAGGGACTGCCTGCTTTCGGTATTTACGGACATGAAGTTCAGGATCTGAATCAGGTCAATGAGGTTCCTGAAGATGTCAAAGAAAAACTCCTTCGTTTCGGCCGTGCCGCTGTTGCAGTTGCAACCATGCGTGGAAAATCTTATTTGCAGATCGGTTCACAGTGCATGGGTATTGCCGGTTCCATTATGGATCAGGATATGCTGGAAAGTTACTTCGGTATGCGTGTTGAATCCGTCGATGAAGTCGAAATCCTCCGCCGTATGGAAGAGGGGATTTACAACGAAGAAGAGTTTCAGAAAGCTCTCGCATGGACAAAAGAACACTGCAAAGAAGGTCGTGACGACAATCCCGAATCTGTAAAATTCCTCGGCGAAGACCGCAAAATCAAATTTACTGCAGAAGAAAAAGAAAAACAGTGGGAATTTACAGTCAAAATGTACTGCATTATCAAGGATTTGATGGCAGGCAACAAAAATCTTCCCGATGCCTTTGAAGAGGAAAAAGCCGGTCATAATGCAATCGCAGGCGGTTTCCAGGGACAGCGTCAGTGGACAGATCACTGGCCCAACTGCGACTATCCTGAAGCATTGCTCAGTTCAACTTTTGACTATGAAGGAGCCAGAGAGCCGTTTACTCTTGCAACAGAAAACGACATTCTCAACGGTATGGGTATGCTGATGATGCGTCTTTTGACTCATCGTGCACAGATTTTTGCTGACGTCCGCACTTACTGGTCAAGCGAAGCCACTGAACGTGTAACCGGTTACAAACTTGAAGGCAAGGCCAGAGAATCTGACGGTATCATCCATTTGCTCAACTCCGGAGCCGCCTGTCTGGATGCCAGCGGTGTCTGCACTGACGAAAACGGCAATGCAGTTATGAAAAAATGGTGGGAAGTCACCGAAGAGGATATTAAAAAGATGACTGATGCAACTGTCTGGTGCGAAGCAGGCTTTGATAATTTCAGAGGCGGCGGCTTCTCCAGCCACTTTGATACTTATGCAGAAATGCCCGTCACCATGATCCGTTTGAATCTGGTCAAAGGTATCGGTCCTGTCCTGCAGATCGCTGAAGGCTGGACTGTCAATCTGCCCAAAGAAGTCAATGATACTTTGATGGAACGTACCAATCCGACCTGGCCCTGCACCTGGTTTGCCCCCCGTTGTGACGGCAAAGAAGGTTCAGCATTCAAGACTGCTTATGAAGTCATGATGAACTGGGGAGCCAATCACGGAGCGATTTCATACGGTCATATCGGAGCTGATTTGATCACCATGTGCTCAATGCTCCGTATCCCGGTTTGTATGCACAACGTTCCTGAAGAGGATATTTACCGTCCCGCCTGCTGGAACGCTTTCGGTATGGACAAGGAAGGTCAGGACTATCGTGCCTGCCAGACCTATGGTCCGCTGTACAAATAAAATATTTCCCGGGGGCTGAAACGCCCCCTTTTTTATATGGCAAAAGTTACTTTAAAAAATATTGCAGAAAAAGCCGGTGTTTCGGTCGCATTGGTATCAAATTATATCAATCAGCGGCCAAGTGCCCGTATGTCTGCAGAGACAAAACAGAAAATTGATAATGCGTTGAAAGAACTTGATTATCACGGTTCTGCAATCGCCCGCAGTCTGCGTACCGGCAGAAGCAATATAATCGGATATGTCTCTGAAAGTCTGCGGACGGAAGTGGCTCAGAATGAGATGCTTGCGGTTTTTGACGCGGCGGCTGAAGAGAAATATCAGGTCTTTGTGGCGTATGCTTCCGCCCGTGAAAAAACTCTTGCCAATATAAAAATGCTCAAGGAACGCGGATGTGATGCTATTATCGTCAGCGGCTATTTTAATGATGATTTTTCTGCTCAAATCTGCAAAAGTTTCAGCCCGGTCGTAATTTTGAATACCCATGAATCTGCTGTCAGTAAAGGCAAAATCCTCCGTTATAATTATCGCTGTGCAGTGAAAGAGGCGATAAAATATCTGCAGTCCAAAGGACATAAAGAGATTTTTTATCAGACTTCACTTGAAGGTTCACAGGAGCAGAGGTATTTGGAGTTTGTCAGCAATTTTGACGAGTCAAAAGTCTGGTATCCGCCGCATAATGTTCCGACGGTTCAGGACTGGCGGGATTTTATGGAGGCTCATCCTGAATGCAGTGCCATGCTGCATCTGAACGATTTCATGGCTCTCCGCACAATTCAACTCTGCAATGCAGTCAATATGCGTGTGCCGCATGATCTTGCGGTTGTGGGGTTTGATAATATTCATGCTGCAGAATGCACGTCGCCTTCGCTTGCGTCAATCAGCCGTCCGCTGAAAGAAGCCGCCCAGCATGCCGTTAAATCCCTGATTGCCCAGCTTCGCAATGAAGATTATGATCTCCCGGAAAGTCTGCCCTGCAAATTTATAATCCGTGACAGTATATGATTTGAAACGGCGGTTATTCTTTTGTCCAGATACGGGTGTTGAGATCAAGATCGTTGATAATTGAGATTACAGAAATAAGTTCATAAAGGATTTTTTCAAGTACATTTATGTCATGAAGTCTGCTGAATGACGGCGGTTCCAGCCAGCCTGACGGTTTGGCAAAAGCAACAGCCACATGATCCCCCTCAAAAAGCAGACGTACTTCACTTTTGTTTGAATTTCTGAGTTGGATGAGTTGTTCCATCATTTTTGGGGTCAGTACGTAGCGGGCCTCTATCTGATCATAACCGTAAACGGCGAAAAGTTTTTCAAAATCAGGATTTTCAAGTTTGACAAGTGAGCCTGCCGTGAAGTTCATTTTCTGGAAAAAATTACCGATAAGTTTGCCGAAACAGCGTTCAGCGACATCCGGCAGTACAACAGTTCTTGAATTCAGTTCCTTGTTGAAATCTGCTATCAGGACGACACCTTTGAAAATGGTTGAATAATAAGTTTTGTCTTTGCTTTTATGTTTTTTTTCGATATGGACTTCAGCGGCAGTGAATTTAGTCTTGCCTATGGTGCCGGAGATTCTGTCTTCGGAACTGTAACGGTCAAAGGAGGGAAAAAGGTCGAGAGAAGCAAATTTCTGCCGGCTTATCCCCATGTCAGGAACATATTTCAACTCCGGGACCGCCTCCTGAAAAAGTTCAGGTATGATAACTGAACGGAAGTAATTTCTGCGGTTATGGTATGCCGCTCCGATAAATAAAATACCGATGATTATTACTGCCGCCGGGATGAGAAAGTGCAGAGGAGCCAAAAAAAGTCCTGCACCTGCAAGTATAAAATAAATTCCGATATTGTTTTTGACGGCAGTTTTGCGATCATATTCCGCCAGCGTTTCTCCCAGCGGACCGTTCAGGACTTTTGCTGCACATTCGTGAGGATCAAATGTCATGATTTATTCAGCGTTTGAAAAGTGCATTTACATCAACATTTTGACGTTCCTCTTCGGGAATTTCAAAAAGTTCACGCTTTCGAAAACGTGGAATTGAGGCAAAAAGACAGCCGGGAAACATTTGGATCGCATTGTTGAAATCAGTCACTGCACTGTTGTAAGCACGGCGTGAGGCGGCAAGCTGAGCTTCGATTTCATTGAGTGATGCCTGCAGCATTTTGATATTGTCGGAGGCCTTAAGTTCCGGATATGCTTCAACTTGAACCATGAAATTGCGGAGATTTCCAGTCAGTTGTGCGTCAAGTGCAGATTTTTCGGCAACGGTGGAGGCATTTGAACGCATTTCTGCAATTTTGCTCAGAGTTTCGCTTTCATGTTCCATGTATTTTGAAGCGGAGGCGACCAGATTGGGAATCAGGTCGAAACGTTTTTTGAGCTGGGCATCAATCGATGCAAATGCGTTATCAACCATGTTGCGTTTCATGGTCAGACTGTTGTAGATAAAGATGAAAAGAATTACTGCCGCAAAAATTACAATTCCTGATATTGACATAAAAAACCTTCCTTTCAGACTGTGTATATTTGTTTGAGAACAGTAATTAAGTTACTATGAAATTTGATAATTTCAAGAGCAGAATATGCATTTGAACAGAAAAATATGTGTTTTTTTACGTTCCGGTATGTCGGCAAAAAAAAGGGGACTGCTGCAAAACTGTTTTGTGGGGAAAAAACCTTTTTGAAATGCTATATTCCCAATATGGGGAGATAACTTATTTTGTGCTTTTTTGCAGGGGCTTACGCCGCCCCTGCACCCGGCGCCGGGTACGACCCGGAGCGATGT
>JAFVUZ010000057.1 GCA_017502435.1 Lentisphaeria bacterium | reverse complement strand
AGTTACGCGGGAGCGAAGATATATGCTTGACTCAGAGTGCAGTCAACGGCAAATTCCCTAAACTCCCTAAATTCCTTAAATTCCCTATTGTACGTCATGCCCAGCCAGCCGCCAGCGGTTGCTTGTCTCACCAACTTGTCACGGCGTAGTGACAACGAAGACGGAAGCCTTGTGCAAAGGCGGATGCCGTGACAGCCCATCGCGGATACGCCCCGCACATAAAAAAAAATCCCGGAAATCTGAGATTTCCGGGATTGAAAGAACAGCATATCGGAGATAATCTCCGCTGTCTGCATCCGTACAGTTTAGCGTTTGCTGAACTGGAAGCGGCGGCGTGCTCCGGGCTGACCGGGCTTTTTACGTTCTTTGACGCGTGCATCACGAGTCAACATACCGCTGGATTTGAGGGTGGGACGCAGTGAATCATTCATCAGGAGCAATGCACGGGCAACGCCGTGACGGATGGCACCGGACTGACCGGACATACCGCCGCCGTCAACGTTGGCAGCAATATCAACTTTGCCTTCATAACCGGCAACTTTGAGAACCTGAGTGATATAACCGATCAAAGCTTCGATGGGGAAGTATTCTTTGACGTCACGACCATTGACGACGATTTTGCCGGTTCCGGGAGTCATACGGACTCTGGCGACAGCACATTTACGACGACCGGTGGCACAAACTTCATTAGTATTTTTAGCCATGATTTATTTCTCCACGGTAACTTTTACGGGTTTCTGGGCGACTTGGGGATATTCGGCACCGGCATAAACTTTGAGTTTACGGAACTGTGCACGGCCCAAACGGCCATGGGGAAGCATACCCCAAACAGCACTTTTGATAATGCGGGTGGGATCGCTTTCACGCAATTTCTGGGGGGTGGTTTCTTTCAGACCGCTGCGATAACCGGTATAGGTCTGATAGATTTTGCGTTCATCTTTTTTGCCGGTGAAGACAGCTTTTTCAGCGTTGATGACGATAACATTTGCACCGGTATCGATGTGGGGGGTGTAGGTCGGTTTGTCTTTGCCGCGGAGAGCATTGGCAATCTTGACAGCCAGACGGCCGACGGGGGCTTCGGAAGCGTCAAAGAGAAGGTGTTCTCTTTTGATTTCTCCGACTTTTGCCAGATATGTTTTCATAGTTTAGCCTTCAGTAAAGATTTTTTGATTCCCCGCAGTATGAACTGCGGCACTTGAAAACCGTTGGAAAGCATCATTTACCGATAATGTTTTCCTCTCAGGATTGCGGCATCCTGCCGGTGACTTCCGAAATTGATGGATGATCGGCCCCAAAGTTGAAGTCACCGAAAAGTCTAATAATATAACAGTTTTTCTGAAAATTTCAAACAAAAAAACACTTTTTTTCTCAAAAATATATGAATATCAACGATTTTTGAGGTAAAACCATTATCTTTTACGGCGTTTGTCATTATTGAACTGACGGCGTTTTTTGAGCACCTGTATCTGCGGACGGCGTTCAGCGAGACCGCGGTTGACATGGATCGGAGTACCGTCGGAAGTTTTGCCGCAGTAATACATTGCCGCCCCCATGGTCATCGGCAGCGGGATATAATCCTGCACCTGCTGAAGGCTCCAGTTGTGGGCTTTGAGGAAATCATCCACAGTCTGCATATGTTTCTGAGTACAGCCCGGGAAATTGGATATGAACAGCGGAATAAGATACTGTTCTTTGCCGCATTTTTTGGATTCCTCCTCAAAAATACGCATGATTTCATAAAATTCGGCACTCGGATTCTTACGCATATACTTCAGAACTTCATCGTTGAGATGTTCGGGAGCGACCTTCAAATGACCTGAAACATGGTGATGCACGATTTCACGGAAAAGTTCCTTCTGTCTCAAAGCAAGATCGAGACGGATACCGGAATTGATATGGACGTGTTTGACTTTTGGAATTGCACGGACTTTGCGGAGAAGTTCGAGGGTACGCAAACCGTCACATTTGTAATTCGGACAGATTTTCGGAAAAAGACAACTTGAACGGTGACACTTTTTGCAGATTTCAGGGTTGGCGGTACTGCCATAAATATTGCCTGCCGCACCGCCGATGTCACTGATGGTCCCTTTGAAAAAAGGCTGCTGCGTCATCTCTTTTACTTCATTTATAATAGATTCCTCCGAACGGCTCATGACCTGACGTCCCTGATGCACTACAAGCCCGCAGAAAGCACATCCTCCCGGACAGCCGCGGACTGCCATGATCGAGTCTTTGACCGTTTCATAGGCAGGTACGCCAAGTTTATATTTCGGATGAACTTTTTTGACAAAAGGCAATGCGTGCATGGCATCAAGTTCATGCGCTTCAAGCGGTTTGGCCGGAGGTTCAACCACGAGCAGACGGTCTCCGTAACGCTGAAAAAGTCCGCATCCCCCGAGGCTGTTCATTTGTGATTCAACAGTGATTGTAGATTCCATAAGAGCATCTTTGTCTTCAAGATGTCTTTCATATGAAGGAAGTTCAATATAATTATCACCGGGAGTGAAGGCTTCAGCATCTTTTTTACCGAGCAGCATTGCAGTACCGGGAATACCGCGGAGAGATTCATTTTTTTCGACTCTGCGGAAAATCTCCGGCATAGTGCGTTCCCCCATCCCGAAACAGAGGATATTAGCCTTTGAATCCACCAGCACCGACGGGCGTATTTTGTCCTGCCAGTAATCATAATGAGCCACACGGCGGAGACTTGCCTCCAGACCGCCGATTGCAACAAAAATACCGGGAAAAGCCTGTTTTACCAACTGGGCATAAACCGTCAGAGCGTGCGGAGGCCGCTTGCCGGTCATACCGCCTTCACTGAAGGCATCTTCCCTGCGTAAACGTCTGCCGGCAGTATAGATATTCACCATTGAATCAAGATTTCCACTGGAAATACCGACACCGATACGGGGGCGTCCCATAACTTTCAATGCTTCAGGATCTTTCCAGTCGATTTGAGCAAGTATCCCGACTTTGTAGCCGCAGCTTTCCAGCACTCTGCCGATAATCGGCGTTCCGAATGACGGATGATCCACATAAGCGTCACCGGTGATGAGCAGAATATCAATACCATCCCAGTTGCGGCGTTTCAAATCCTCCGCAGTCATTGGCAGAAAAAGATCATTCATCAGAAATTACCATCCTTTTTGATTGACTTGAAAGGCAGCAGAACTCCGTCGGCTTCAGTCATTTTGAATTCGGCAGGGTCATATTTGCGGGGCGGCAGCTGGGAAATCAATGCTACCGTATTTTCACTGCTGACGGATTCATTGACGAAAAAGAGCAGAGTAAAAATTTCATCTTTGCTGCCGCCGAGAGCATTCTGAATGTAAGTAAAATTTCCGCCGTTGGTGCGGATAGCAACACAGGAATAATTTCTGCCGTTGACAAAAAATGCATAATCATAAATACTGATTTTGCGTTTCGGATGCAGTCTGACAGCGACAGCAACATAATTTGAAGCTGAATTATTGACAAAAAGATGTTTGTTCCAGTTGATTACAGTTGGCTTTGAACTGCTGTATTCCGCGGCCAGTATTTCGCCGGAGCGGAATGGAACTGTTTTGGCAGACAGAGTCAAAACAGATGCAAAAACGATAAAAATTGCAAAAAATTTCATAAAAATACTTCTCCTTTAAAAAAAGTTTATGCTATAAAATATCATAATTGTCAAAAAACTCAAATTTTTATTTGATTTTTTTTATAAAGTTCATATATTAATAGTAAAAAGGAGAGATTTTTATGCGTAATATTCTGTTTTCTGTATTATTTACGGCGCTGCTGATTCTTTTGAGCGGCTGTTATTCATTCAAAAACAATCACCGGACAGTGGTTGATGTAACAAATCATTTTACATTGAACGGCATTCATATCGACGTTATTCAGCCGCTTTTTCCGTATTTCAATTCTGAAAATGCCATCTCTCTCAAAATCGAAGGCAAAGAAATCGGGATCTATAAATACAATACCAACGTTCCCAAACAGCTTGAACGTCTGAAAACCATCCATGACAACCGCTGTGTCTATGTTGAAGGCATGAAATACCCCGTCCTTGTCAACGGAGCATTCATGCTTCTCGGTTACGAAGTCAATCCCAAACGTGACCGTATTATTGAACTTTTTGAATCATTCCCGAACAACTGACGCTGCGGGATTTATAAAAGTCTGCAGTTTGCAGCATCAATATTCTCCGGCATCCATTTGCCGTTGGAGAAATCCGGCATAAAGACCGGACTGCTGCCGTGAATAACAGATTCTTCAGAAAGCACCGATACCGCCGCCCATGTTGCCGTGTCATAAACATCAATGGGAGTTTGAGTCTGTTTTTTTACCGCGTCAAAGAAATCACGGAGAACGTGATAATCCATACCTCCATGATCTGCCTGAAGTCCGGATTTTTCAAATTTTTCCCAGACCGGATCATTGTATTGATTGTAAAATTCCTCAACCGGAATCCATTTCTGTTCATTCGGATAAGAACCGGAATCTATACATATTCCCCTGCAGTCTTCAGAATATGCACCTTTTGTGCCGTATAAGCCGTTGCGGCGTGAATACGGAACAGGCAGGGAAATTGTATGAGTTATATTGATTATTTCACCATTGGCACACCGTATTAAAGTTTCGGTAATGTCGCCATTGTTGAAATGCAGATGCTGACGCTTTTTGTCATCAGGCATATTTTCTTTTATCCACGAACTGAATCCGAGGGCGGCTGAAGTCATTGAAACGACTGACAGAATACGGTTGCCGCGATTGATTCCGAGCCATTGACAGACAGGACCGAGCCCGTGAGTCAGATAAAGATCTCCGTAACGGCATACATTCTGCATCAAACGGTAAGGATGCGGCTGTTTTGCCAAAACACGCAAATCATGCATATAACCGCAGGAAGCGGCAACAATATCGCCGAAAACTCCTTTTTTTATCATATTGCCGATAAGCATTTCATTTTTTCCGTAACAGCAGTTTTCGAGCATCATGCATGGCTTGTTTGTACGTTCGGAAGTCCGTATAAGTTCGTAACATTCCAAAAGAGATGATGCACATCCGACTTCAGTTCCTACATAAAGTCCTGCATTCATCGCATCAATAGAAATTTGAATATGACTGTTCCATGCAGTTGCCACAATTGCTGCATCCAAGCCTTTCAAGTCCAATAATTGTTTATAATCTGTGTGCATTTTCGGGGCGGGCAAACCGGCATCGGTAATAATTTTTGCCGCTTTCTGCATCCGTTCTGCTTGCAAATCACTGATAGCGGCGATACGGACATCCGGCATTTGAATTATTGTACGGATCAAAGATTGGGCACGTGAAGCACTTCCGATAATTAAAATGTTGATTTTTCTTTTCATTTTTTCATTTTTCTCCGGTTGTGATGCCAATGAGCAGAAATGAACCGGGTTTTACAGTTAAAGTTTTCAAATCTTTTACGGGTTGATTGTTCCAGAGATCGGTCATACTGTATTGGCCATGCAGGAAATCAGGATTGTATTTCTGCGAAAAATTTACCGGTTTTCTGCCGATATTGCCAATAATCAGAATATGTTGAAAAGGCAAGCCTTTTTTGAGGTCATAGCAGGAAATTTTGAGAGTATTTTCAGAATATCCTCCTTTTTCCCAGTATCCGCTGAAGACTGCATTTTCCAATTTCAAATCATGCTTTAAATCCCAGAATTTCTGAATTGTAGGCATATGGCAATGCACCATGCCGGGCAGAATATCATTCAGCATACAGGCCGTCAGATAACTGATTGTATACTGGTCTGCAACAGGTGATTTTTCAGCACTGAATTTCATTTTTCTCTGCATGGGCCATGTCCATATTGCAGAGAGAAAGCTTACCGCTGTCCCGAGGACTTTTGGGGAATAAATCGACTGATATTCTTCAGGTTTGACACCGGCACAGTAAAAGAGCGGGTCAGCTCCTGCCTGAGCCCAGTATTGTTCTCCGGGCCACCATGCGTCACCCATTCCGTGAGTGAAAGGAGTGTATGCACTGTGGGCATGAAGAACAAGATATTTGTCTTTGCCGTGTTTCTGAATGATTTTTCTCAAACGCATGAAATAAAGACGCAAATCATACAGTGTTGAAGTTTTGTATTCCCTGCCGAATGCATCAATGCCTCCATGTCCGTGAAGCGTATTACTGCAGGCTCTGCCGGGAGAAATATCATAATAAAGTCCGCCGAGTTCGGGATAATCGGCGAGTATTTTGTCTGCACGATAGAGGAAAAGTTCCGCCCCTTTGGTTGCCGGACACAGAGGGACAGGATCATAAGTACGTCCTGTACGGTATTCTGTTGCACTTTCAATATAAGTTACAGGAAGCTGTTCGCATTCTGTGATGAAATAGTCATAATCTTTTTCAATCGGAGCAGTGTGTGCGGGTTGAGAATAAGGAATAAAAGAGCTGTTTTGTTTTTTTACTCCTGCAACAAAGTTTTTGAAACGTTTTGCATCATACGGCACCAATCCGGTCCAAGGTTCCAATGTCCATGGATAAGGTTTTGCATAATGGCGGTTGATAAATCCGCGCATGTGGAAAGTTTCATGCCGCGGCTTTCCTACTTCCCAGCCGATATTGATTTTTCGCCAGTCACCCTGAAAACGCTTACCGGGAGTGGCCATTATGCCCATACGGTAAACAAGTTTACCGGGAACTTTGCAGGATTTGGAAATAAGTTTGATTTCAACTTGAGTTTCATTGCCGCTGCGTATGATACTGAACGGTTTTTCACCTTTTTTATTCAGGATATTTGCAGCAGATTCCGGCCAGAAACAGAAACCTTTTTCATTTCCGGTCAGCCAGATATAAAAATTGCTGTAACTTGTAAAATCAAATTCGTATTTCTGTCCCGCTTTATTTTTCCAGATTGAATTGAAGCTGTTGTTGAGCAGAAATTTGGATAACTCCGCCGGTACGCTCCAACGCAGTGTCAAATCATCAAGCCGAATATTTTTCTCTTCCGGAATGATTTCAAGTTCAGTACGGGCGAAACCGTCAAAATACAAATCAGTTTTGTATTTTACAGTAAATCTGCCCGCTGAAGTTGAATTACTTAAATTGATAACATCATTGAAATTGCTTTCCTTTGCAGGCGTGTTCCATTCAACGAGATTGCCGTTGCAGTAAAGTGCGGGACTTTGAAGGAAAAGTTTTTCTCCGAAAAGATTGACTGATGCCGGAAAAGGACCGTTGTTATAGATAAATTCCTTGCCGGTCAACTCATATCTGCCGTTTTTTCCGGTAATATTTTTCCACGGTGCCGGAACAGTATGGTCATTGCCGAGATTATGATTGTAATGGGAAAAATCAGGGATATAAAAGATTTTTTCACATTTGAATTTCTGTTTATCATATATGACTTTTGCGGTAATGCGGTACGGTCCGCTTTTTAAATTTTCAGGCAATGCGAGCGTCAGAATTGCACGCTCAGAAGTTGTACTGTTGCACTTTTCTGTAATTTTTTTGCCGTCAGCACCGATCATTTCCGCATGAAATGCGGCAGGAACGTTATTTTTGCGGGGAATATTCAATTTGAGATCCAACTCAAGTTTTTTCTTTGAGGGAAAAGAACGCAAAGTCATATTAAGCGGTTCTGATATTTCAAAATCATTGAAATAAGCAAAATCTTTCGCAGTGACTTGAAGCATATATTTTCCCGGATGCAAATCTGCGGTCCAGTTTTTTCCGTACATGACAACTGGAGGTTTGATGATATTACCGTTTTCCGTAACATAAGATACAGAATTTTTTTCTTTGCTCCGGACAAATACTGATGCACTGTTGTTTTCAACTGTAAAATTCTTTATCTGAACGGCAGGACCGTCAAATATCAGTTTTCCGAATTTTTCCTGCTGAAAATAATTGATTGCATTGGCAGTCCAGCAACAGTGAGATTGAGAGTCTTTATATTTTGAAGTGATGCCGAAATTTGCAGTCAAATCCTGCATGGAAGCAAGAGATTTTTTGGGAATCACTAATTCCGCAGTCCAGTAATTTTTGCAGTCTGCAGCTCCGTAAAGAGCGTTGCTCTGATAGGATTTCTGCATTTTTGAAGCGTAATATTGGGAATCAGCAAAATATCCTGCAGCATCATACAATGCTCCGTTTGAATTGAGAATGAACTGCCAGCGGTGTTTTTTTGCGGAATCGAGATGGATTTCAAAGCAGTCATCCTGCCAGATACGTGGATTGTCATTATTTTTGATTGCAGACGAAGGAGATTTTTCCACTCTGACAGCAGTCATGATGTTATCTTTGTCAGCTTTGATAAAAAGCAGTGCGGGAGTTATCTTACTTTTGCCGTTGCCGACCGGATTTATCAAAGGGACGACAGTTGCATCGTCCCATTCCCCTGCAGTCAATTTGCCGTCGGCGGTGATTTTTTTACCTTGCGGAACTGTCAGTTTGAATTGACTGTGCTTTTTTTTTTGCCGCGGAAATATTTTTTCATAAGCCGCACGGATTTCTCCGGAGGAGAGTTTCCGTGAATAAATTCTGACATCATCAATAACAGTCAGGTCATTTTCATTGACAGGTTTCCAGCCTTTTGACATACCGATCTGCATCCAGCCGCTTTTGCCGGAGGCGGGAAATTTTGCCTGCTGACGGAAAACATAAGGATTTTTGCTTTTGCCTGCAGCAAGTTCACCGTCAATGTAAAGTGCGATGGATTCAGTATCCCAGACTGCATCGATTTTGTGCCATTTTTCAGGAATCCACTGCTTGGGAGACATGACAGAATTCAAGATATATTTTCCTGATGCAGAATAAATTGCAAAAGTCAAAGCATTGCTGTCATGCATTTTATAAATATAAAAGTTGAAATTTTCCGGAGTTTTGGCCCGGAAAAACATTTGGAAATTTTTGCTTGTTGAATCCCAGTTTTTCGGCATTACCCAAAATGAAACTGTACCGCCATTTGGAATAAAATTCCCGATTGTATTGTAAAGGAAATTTTCTCCGTTGTTATAACAGAGAGCATTACCTTTCTGTCCTGCTCCCGGATGCATGCGCAGCATCAGATTGCCTTTGAAATTGAGAGGTTTGCCGTATCCTTTTGAATAATTTGCCGCTGCTTCATAATTGTCATAGTTCATGTAAAACAGAAGGTCTTTGTCCTGCGTTTCAGCTGCTGAAATTGAAAAAAGAGCCGTCAATGATAATATTGTAATAAAAGCTGATTTTTTCTTCACTTTTCACCTCGTTATTTTTAAATACCCCAACTGTTTTTTGAATTTGAACCGAGCCAGAAATAATATTCTTTATCCCATTCCTGACGTTTCCCGAGCATACTTTTTTCAACGTGCCCGGCGACAAAAAGTGCGTTTGCTTTGTTATTATGACGGAATTCAGTACCGACATTCACCGTTGAGACCTTGTTTGATCTGGCGGAAGTAACATACTGACTGTCGGTCGGAGCTTCAGTGAAAAGCATTGTTCTGGAGGGAAATCTCTGTTTGGATAACTTTCTCGGCAGGCCCGGCAAATCTGTTTTGCTGTCAATCTTTTTGGAAGTGGGGCTGAAAGGCATATAATATCCATTCATACCGAAACTGTAACGGAATTTGCCTGCTGTCGGCTTTTTGTGTGAAGGACAGGTCATAACGGAAACTTTTTTCTCATGGGTCTGTAAATCTTCTCCTATGGGAATATACCAGTAATTTGTTGCACCGTCAGTAGTGATGCAAAGCATATAATCATCATTATCCTCTGCATAATTGTAGTAAGAAAGATACATTTGACGGAGATTTGCGGCACAAACTCCCTCTCTTGCAGTTTCTCTTGCTTTGTTCAATGCGGGCAGCAGCATTCCTGCGAGAATTGCGATGATGGCAATTACGACCAAAAGTTCAATCAGTGTGAAGTGCTTTTTCATATTTTTCTCCTTTTGTTAGAGGGGTGTGGGTGACAGTTTTTTATGGATTTTTATCAGAATACATGCAGAATGTGAATCTGAAGAAAGTGTAATCGTATTGCCTTCAACAACTGCTTCTTCTGCAAGTGACAGATTGTGATAATTGTCAAGCAGACGGATTTCGCACTGTTCAGGTAAAACTTTTGTATCAAGTATGATTCTGTAATCATAATTGCCGGTTTGGAATGCGGAAATAAGCATTGCTTTTTCGCCGTTTTCGTCTTCACCGGCAATAACGGTTACGTTTTTGACTGAACTTTCTGCCTGCAGCCGGACGGGATAACGGACGATTTCGCCGAATGCTTTCAAGCCGTACCATGAGGGAGTCGGGCTGTTTGCTCCGGTAACATAACAACCCCAGCCGCTATTGTTGCAGGTATAATAAGCACCGTAAGAAAGTGGTGTATCCTGCCACAAAGCCATAACTGTTGTCAAGTATGCCGCACTGTCAAGACCTTTCATTTCTTCTTCGCACATATGAGTTTTATATCCCGGATCATTACGCAGTCTGTGCCAGTCCGCAGGCATATAATGCCATTCATTCAAATGGATTTCAGTATCAGAATAACCGTTGTCATCAAGGAACTTACGGATTTTTGCCGGTGTTTCCTGAATCCATCCGTACGGATCTGCTGAATAACAGTGATAACTGTAAAAGTCCAGCGGAGCCTTGCGGACTGCACAATATTTTATGAAGTTGAGATTTATATCAGGTTCACTGTCAAAATCACAATGAGCAGGACCTCCGATCATCAAATGCGGGAAGCGTTTTTTCAATTCGGTTGCAGTTTTGACATAAAATTCATTGAATTCATCAATCGTGCCGAGCCACATAAGATTTTTTGCATCGGGGTCAAGTTTTTTGTTGCCGCCGCATTCGGGCTCGTTCCAAATTTCCCAGTATTTGATGTCATATTTGAAGCCGTTCCACAAGCCTTCGGTATAGTGACGGATGATGTTTGAGCAGATATTTATCCATTTATCAACATCGGACGGCGGATTGATTTTGTATTTATTTACGGAGTGGTCGATTGATTCACCGAGACGGTAAAAAACAGGAGTGCCTGCATCTTTGATACAGTTTGTGATATAATCATCGGTATAGCTGAAATCATAGTTGCGGGATCGTTTTCGTTCAGATGAAAGAGCGGGAAAATGTGGCTGATATCAACCAGCCGGCATCCCCCATTGACTAAAGGTGCGTCATGGAGACGGGTAAAAGCAAGATTGAGTTCTTTGAAACTTTTGCGGATATTGCTTCCTGCCATTTCATTGGCGATGTTGGGAGCGAGATTTCCGCCGTTGAGTTTGCGGATTTGAGTCCCCGTTTTTGAACTTAAATTCCACTTGATTTCTGCGATATCATTCATTTTAGTAAGCCTTTCTGCACAAAACTGCACTTGACATTATTTCATGTAATGCTATATTATACAACAACAAACAAAATAAAACAATAGCACTTTGTGCAAAAGAATTAAGGTTTTGTGCAAAAAATGAAATCAGTTATTTATCAACTCCGTCAGTTGAAACGTGTCAGTAATTTTCCCTTTCAGCTTGATGAAATCGGTATCATGGTTGAACATTGTTCATGTGTAAAAAATAAAGTTCTTGACCGTTATTTTTTCTGTTTTTCATATAACAAGGATAAATATATTTCAACTGAAAAAAATTTACGCCCGTTATTCAGCATCATACCGCCGGGAACGGTTATCAATAGTGACGGGAAAAAACTGCATGATGAACTTTTTTTCTCTTATTCTGTTTCGCAAATTGAAAAAATCAGAGAACTTTTTAATTACGGGGATGAGAAATACAGTTCTTTTTTGCTGCTTGATGACGAATTTATGCAGAATCTTTTGAAGTTGAAAGAACTTATCACTATGCGTAATACCCTCGGCGTTGCGGACAAACTTGATACACTTGCAATGCATATGATCATGACTGTTTATTCCAATTCCCTGCAGAATAATGATAATCCTAAAAACGTTGATGTCGAAGCAAAAATTCAGGAAATAGCTATAAAACTCAAACACGGTGAAAAACTGAACGCACTGATCCGCAAATACGGCTTCAGCCGTCGTGCATTTTATTATGAATGGAGCAAAATGTTTTCGGTTTCTCCGAAACATATCCAATTGGAGGCAAAACTGGAGCAGGCTCAAAAACTTTTGATCACAACTAAGCTTTCCATTGCAGAGATTGCCGAACAGTGTGAATTTTCCAGTCACCATTATTTTCATGAATGTTTTATAAAATATTTCAATTCAACTCCCGGTGAGTATCGCAAACGTTTCAATTCTCCGTGATTCAAACTTGAAAAAACAACAAAAAGCACTATATTAAAAGAAGTGATTTTTAATTTTTTAAAGGAGTTTTTTTATGAAAATGATACCACGCGGAGTATGGCAACTGGCAGCTTTGATGCTGCTGCATTTCACTGCAGATATGGTCGGGGGAATTTTACCGGGTATTCTGCCGGTTTTGAGAGAAAATTTCAACATGACATTGTCTGCAGGAGTCGTTTTTCTGGCAGCACGGGCTTTGAGCAGCAATTTCTGTCAGATGGCAGTCGGGCCTCTGCGTAAAAATTCAAACAAACCGTTTTTTATTTATATCGGTCTGATACTGCTGATGCTGATAGGAGTTTTCGGACTTCTGCCAAAAAATACTCCGGCATGGATACTCTGGATAACAGCAATTATATTCGGCTGCGGTACTGCAGTCGTTCATCCGGAAGGTTTGCGTGGAGCAATGGCGGTCAAAGATGTCAATGGAGCAACAGCAACGGCTCTGTTTATGACCATGGGATTTTTCGGATTTTCCTGCGGTCCCTTGATCGGAGCTTTGCTGGTCGAAATGAAGTGGGGGCTGAAAAGTCTGCTGATGGTTGCTGCTTTTCTGCTTCTTGTCATAATAATTCTGCTGGCAGCCAAAATTACACTGCTGACGGACAAAATCGACAAAAAAACAAATTCTGCAGAAAACGCTGATACCCGCTGGAGTTTTGCAGTACTTTTTATTATTGCATTTTTCATGAATTCAGGTTCAACAATGCTGCAGTCTCTGCTGCCGACATTCATGCATGATATAAACAATTTCAGTTTGAAAATCGGCGGAATTGCCTCTCTGCTTTTCGGTCTCGGTTCAGCAACAGGTTCGATTGCCGGAGGAATAATTTCCAAAAAAGTACGCCCATCAACTCTGACGATGTGCAATCTTTTCAGCGGAATGATTCTGCTTTTTACCTACTTTGCATTCAGCCATCACATCTGGGCACTGGGAATAATGTTTTTTGCCGGATTTACCGCAAGTTCATCTCTGCCTCTGCTGGTCGTCATGGCTCGTTTCGCTCCTTCAAAAATCGTTATCGGACTCAAAATGGGCATCATGGTCGGCGGTTCATGGGGTGCAGGCGGTGTCATCCTCCTCGGATTGAGTATGCTGGTCGAAAAAATCGGTTTGAAAAATGCAATGTGGGTCGCCTGTTCATGTTACCTTGCCGCATTGCTGACTGCCGTATTTGCAGCTTTCCTGCCCAAAAAACGGATTGAAAACAAATGAATACCGTTGATACTATTGCCGCTCTTGCCTCCGGAGTCAACGGAGCGATTGCCGTTCTGCGGCTTTCCGGCAGTGAAGCACTGAAAATCGCTCACCGCCTCATCGGGCCCAAAATCCGCCTTGACGGTGAAAACACACGCAAAATGATGCTCGTCCGTATCGGGTTCGACCATGCTTTAGCGGTTTATTTCAAGGGCCCCGCAAGTTATACCGGAGAGGATGTAGTCGAATTTCAATGTCACGGCGGTGCAAAAGTTGCCAAAAGTGTTCTCGATCTGCTCTTGAGTCAGGATGAATGCCGTCTGGCCGAACCGGGGGAATTCACCTTCCGGGCATTTGTTAACGGCAAACTCGATCTCGTTCAGAGTGAAGCAGTTGCAGATTTGATAGAATCAGACAACGATATGGCGGTCAAAATCGCTTCACGTCAGTTGGACGGACTTTTGAGCACCCGTCTGAAAGAGTTGCGTGAACTGTTGATTTTCTGTTTAAGTGAATGCGAATCCCGCCTTGATTTTCCCGAAGAAAACCTTGACTGGGACGAAGAACTCCCCGAAAAAATCGCAGGTGCCGTAAATCAGGTGCAAATACTTCTTGACAGTGCCAAGCGAGGCGATATTTTCCGCAACGGTGTCAAAACCGTCATCGTCGGCAAACCCAATGCCGGCAAATCAAGCCTGCTGAATTTTCTCCTCGGCTACGAACGTGCCATTGTAACCGACATCGCAGGTACAACCAGAGACTCTCTCGAAGAAAAAATCGTACTCCGGAATATTCCGGTGCGTTTGATTGATACCGCCGGTTTGCGTGAAAATGCCGAAGCCGTCGAAAAAATCGGCATTGAACGCAGTTACAAACATCTCGACGAAGCACAAATCGTCTTCTGGATGCTCGACGCTTCCGCTCCTGACTGTGCCGAACTTCTCGAATACTGCAAAAAAAATGAAAATATCATCGCCGTCTGGAATAAATGCGACCTGATCGATGAAAAAACGATTCTGCCGGAACTTCCGGTTCCTTCTGTGCGTATTTCCGTACTCAACGGCAGCGGCCTTGAAGCATTAAGCGATGCTTTTGAAGCAAAAGTCTGGGGCATGGATGAACGCAATAATGAATCCGAATTTGCAGTCAACGCACGCCACGCCGCACTGCTGTCTGAAATAAAAACCATCCTCGGCGAAGCAATTATCAACTGCATGGAGCATGAATTTGAACTCGCAGCAGTTCAACTCCATTCCGCCGTCCGAAACCTCGGGTTCATCACCGGAGAAACCGCAGATGTCGATATCCTCGGCGAAATCTTCAGCCGCTTCTGCATCGGAAAATAATACCTCAACTTGCAGTAAAAAAACAGTCTGCTTTCAGTACAGAGCGTAACTTTTTTATTTTGCCGGTTTGGGGATAGTCATTGCAAAAAGCGTATTGCAAACTGCCATAACTGCAGAGAAACAGAAAAGATATTCTATTCCGAATTTCACCCAGATCCAGCCGCCAATGGGAGCGGAAATGATTGCAATCAAATGATTTATGGAAATACCGGTTGAAAGTGTCGATGTCAATTCGTCCTGATTGTCCGCCAATGAACGGACATAAATATTAGTTGCAAGAGAGGTCGTACTCAAAACCGCATCAAGCACAAAGTTTACAGCCACAATCCAGAAAGCGATCTGATGCGGAAACATTTTGCCGGCGAATCCATACAGCAAACAGACAAAAAACAGAATAACTGTGTCCCAGATCATCGTATTTCTGTAACCCCAGCGGTCAGTCAATCTGCCGATGGCAGGAGCTCCGAAAACGTTGATAAAAGCACAAATTCCGAGCAAAAATGCCATTGATGCAGTGGAAAAACCGTATTCTTTGATCAGTACATAAGGAGCAAATGTCAAAAAGACCTGCTTCCTGGCTCCGTAAAAAAGTTCCAATGCATAAAATTTATTGAATTTACGGTTGAAATAAAGACGCGGTCTTTTAGAGGGCAGAGAGGGGGCATTTTTGGTAAATGTACTGATAATACTTGCCAGCATGAGCAGAATTATCAATATCCACAGAACATTGAAGAGAAATTTTTCACTTCTGTTGCAATAAACCGTTCCGATATAAAAAAGTACCGCCACAATCAGACTGCCTGCCACAGACCCGAAATTCATCACTCCGGTCAGGAATCCGAGCGATTGTCCCGCACAACCGGCCTTGGCGACCTGCATGGCAATTCCCTGCCGTATCGGCATGACCAGATGTTCGCCCATGCTCCATATCATAATAAATGCGACCACTGCAATTTTGTCAGCCGGAACAAGCAGCAGAGCAGCTCCGAACAGCGAAATCAAAGTTCCCAGACGCAAAATTTTCCAATCGCTGACCTTATGCAGCAAAGCCAGCAGAAAAACCAGAGCCAAACCCGGCATTTCACGGAAAAATTCCAGCCAGCCGCGTTCAACACTGTTCATATGATAAATATCAGAGATAAAATTGTTCATTGCCGCCGCAAAACAGCCTATACCAATACCCCAGAGCAGAATACTGAAGAAAAAAGCTCCTGCTCCCGAATTTTCTTTGAAAATGTTTTTAAAACTCATTCAGTGCCTCAAATTAAAAAATTATTATTGAAATTGATTATTAATATACACTTTTATATCCATTTTGCAAACTTGAAATATCAGAGAAAAATGTTATATTAACGAATCATTCAAATAAAAATTCAAGGAACAGATATGAAAAGAATTATTTTTTTGTTATTGCTGTGTTTGGCTGCAAATATTTTTATGTGCGGCTGCTGTATATATCAAGTAAAATTCACTCATCCGATCAAATGTGTCTCTCACCGCGGCGAAGAATTTGATGCTCCGGAGGCAAGTGCACCGGCTTTCAAGCTCGCCATGCAGAAAAAAGCCGATATAGTTAAACTGGATATTCAATTTACCGGAGACCGTATCGTTGTCTTAAGTCACGACCCCACATTGACCCGCATGATGAATTGGAATGTCAAAGTTGAAAATGTAACTTTGGCGGAAATAAAAAAACGTAAATTTATCAATGTCGGAGGTTATGCCAATGAAAAATTGCTGACTTTGCGTGAAGGATTGGAAATCGTAAAAGACTGTCCTGAATTCTGGATTGATTTCAAGGCTTTTTCGCCCGAAATTTTTGAGAAAACCATTGCCGAATTTGACCGTCTGAAAATTTCACATGACCGTCTGATGGTTGCGACTTTCAGCCTCCCTGCCATCGAATATGCACTCAAAAATTATCCCGAAATCCGCCGGGTAAATCATATTTCAATCATTCAGCAGCTCGACAATACCCATACCGGCAGTTTCTTTCCCGAACACTCCCGTACCCCCGAAGACATCATAAAACATCTGCTGGCAAGACGCGACCGCTACAAACTTCACGGATTTAATATGCCGGTATATGGTTTGCGTAAAGGCTTTTTGACCACTGAAATGATTCAGGAATTGCGTAAAAACGGCGTTTGGTGTTCAGTTTATTACGTACATAATGCCAAAGCCGCAGAAATTCGCGGCGTTACAAGTGCCGACGCTTTCGTCACAGGCAGAATAAGCGAAGTCCGCCCTTACTGCAGAAGAGATAATTAAAATATCAGTACGCAGTTCAGCAGGAAAATAATGGCAATGAAGCAGATAAAGTCCAATCTATGGGAGCAATTTCATTTGCAATCAGAAATTCATTGACGCGGCTGAACGGTTTCGTACCGAAAAAACCTCTTGACGCGGAAAGCGGCGACGGATGTACTGACTTGATTATCAAGTGCTTATCAATATCTATCAACGGTTCTTTAGCCCACGCATCACGGCCCCAGAGGATAAATGCACAATGGGGGGATTTCAAATTGACATATCTTACGATGGCATCGGTCAGAATTTCCCAGCCCTGTTTGCGGTGCGATCCGGGAGTATGTGCCCTGACGGTCAGAACGGTATTCAACAGCAGAACTCCCTGCTCCGCCCATGCTGTAAGTTCAGTAGTTTCGGCAGTTATTCCGAGGTCGGATTTCAACTCTTTGAAAATATTACGCAGAGACGGCGGCATTTTGGTACCTTCCCGCACTGAAAAAGCCAGTCCGTGTGCCTGCTTGTCATCGTGATAGGGGTCCTGCCCTAAAATAAGAGCCTTGACCCCATTCAATGAAGTGAGGTTCAAGGCTGTAAAAATTTCATCTTCAGGCGGAAAAACGGCATGACCTGCCGCTTTCTCCGCCGCCAGAAAATCGTCAATATCTTTCACAACCCGCTCAAGTGAGGAGTCAAACTCAAAAAGTTCAGTGAAAGATGCGTGACTTAACAATTCAACATACCTCCGGCAAGAATAATTGCAATATCTTCGTCAGAAAGTTTGTGTGTCAGAGGAATTGTATGGGTTGTGCCGTCTGTCTTGGTCAGCAATGCTGTAAGTTTGTTTGCTTTCAGCAGTTCACGGGCGTTGGCGATGGTGAGTTTATCGCCTTCTTCAATCAATTCATAATCCGCCTGATTGGCAAACAACAGCGGCATAATGCCGAAGTTTACCAGATTGGCACTGTGAATACGTTCAATGGCAAATGCAATAACCGCTTTGACTCCGAGATACATCGGGCAAATTGCAGCGTGTTCACGGCTTGAGCCCTGACCGTAGCTGTCACGTCCGACAATAATACTGTGTTTGCCGTTGTCACGGATTGCAGCTGAACGTTCAGCAAAAGAAGGTTTGCCTTCTTCGGTAAAACATTCAAAAACAACTTTGGAATAAGCAGGAATGTTACTGCGGAGTTTCAAGTGAACGCCTGCGGGCATGATGTGGTCGGTAGTAATTTTATCGCCGACTTTGATTGCCACAACACCGTCAATGTCGGCGGGAAGTGCGGTATTCATCGGAGGAGCACCGATAGTGCGCTTACGGATGATTTCCTTGTCAGTCTGTTCTTCCGGACGCAGCAGCATATTATCATTGATGAGGAATTTTTCCGGCATTTCAAATTTGACCGCTTCGATTCCGCCGTTGCGGGGATCGGTGAACTTACCGGTCAATGCGGAGATGACCGCAGTTTCAGGGCTGACCAGATAAGCCTGATCGCCTTTAGTACCTGTACGCCCCGCAAAATTGCGGTTGAATGTACGCAAAGTTACAGTATCATCTGCCGGACTCTGCCCCTGTCCGATACAGGGACCGCATCCGGTTTCAAGGATACGGGCTCCTGCACCGATCATATCGGCAAGCATTCCGTTGCGGGAAAGCATTTCCAGAACCTGACGACTGCCGGGAGCGATTGAAAGTGTGACATTCGAAGAGACTCTGCGGCCCTTCAAAACCTGTGCAACCATTGACAAGTCCTGCAGAGAACTGTTGGTACATGAACCGATGATGACTTGAGCGATTTTCATGCCTTCAACTTCAGAAATTGCTTTAACATTATCAGGACTTGAAGGACAGGCAGCCATCGGAACGACTTTGGCAAGGTCGATTTCAATAACACGATCGTATTCAGCATCGGCATCGGCTTTGAGTTCCTTGTAGCATTCTGCACGACCCTGTGCCTGCAAAAACTGCAAAGTTGCTTCGTCTGACGGGAAAACTGAAGTTGTAACACCCAATTCAGCACCCATATTGGTAATGGTTGCACGCTGGGGAACAGTCAGACTTGCAACGCCGGGACCGAAATATTCAACGATTGAACCGACATTGCCTTTGGTGGTCAAAATACCGAGCAAGTGCAGAATAACATCTTTTGCAGCACACCAGGGAGCAAGTTTATTTGTGAGTTTGACACCGATGACTTTCGGATAATTGATACGGAAAGGTTTGCCCGCCATCGCTCTTGCAACATCCAGACCGCCTGCACCAATAGCAATCATACCGATACCGCCGCCGGTCGGAGTGTGAGAGTCAGATCCAAGCAGAGTTTTGCCCGGTGCACCGAAACGTTCCAAATGCAGCTGATGACAAATACCATTGCCAGGCATTGAAAAAACTACACCCTTAGCCGCAGCAACACTCTGCAAATACATGTGGTCATTGCGGTTTTCAGGACCATTCTGCATCATGTTGTGGTCAACATATGAAACTGACAACTCAGTTGCAACTTTGTCAACTTTCATCGCTTCCAATTCCAAATACGCCATTGTTCCGGTCGCATCTTGCGTCAATGTCTGGTCAATCTTGAAAGCTACAACTTCTCCCGTAACTTTCGACCCCGATACAAAATGCGCATCCAATATCTTCTGTACAACTGTTCCCTTTGCCATAATAAAAAAACTTTCTTTGGTTAAAATGATTCGGTTATTGCAGGGGGGAAGGAAAAAACCTTGTTGAAACAAGTTTCTTTTCCTTCCCCCCTGCACCCCCTATCCTTTTTACAAAAACTTTTGTATTCGCTTTTGTTTTTTTGTT
>JAFVUZ010000056.1 GCA_017502435.1 Lentisphaeria bacterium | reverse complement strand
ATTATTTGTAATAAACAAATTGTAATTGCTTTTATTGGGATAATAAAAGCAATTACGGTAAAAGTTTTTGGAAAATGGGGTGTGGGGAAAAGAACCTTTTTTCAAAAAGGTTTTTTCCCCACAAAACAGTTTTGCAACAGCTCCTTGCAAATAAATATCTGATTATATTGAGAACTGCGGGGATTTGCGGTTAAATATTTTCCCAGGAACGCATTTCGGCACAGATTTTTTTGAAAGTTTCAAGTTTATCTATGTCTGTGAAGACAAATGATTCCGGATTGACATATATCTGACGTTCATCGGGAGTTATTGACTGCCAGAAACTTTTTATATCCATATCTCCTTCTCCGATAAGAGCATCTGCAAAATATTTGCCGTTGCGTTTTTTTTCGCAGTTTTCCGTTTTATTGTCGGAAACTTTCCAGTCTTTGAGATGGAAATGCACTACGTATTGACGCAGTTTTTTAAATGCTTCAATCGGATCATCCGCTGTTGCAATATTGCCCTGATCGTATGTCAGACGTAAATCAGGAACCTGCTGCAGAACTTCCAGACATTCATCCGCAGTAGTGATCGGACTGTTATGATAACCTGTACTTTCCAGTGTCAGTGTAACTCCGGAACCTTTGGCATATTCACAGCAGCGTGCATAGTAATCAATATAACGTTTGCGGTCATCCTCTATGCTTGTCTGATTGACACGTGGAAACGGCGGTATCATCATTATCGGAGCATTCAGAGTACGGGCATCGTCCAGTGATGATTTGAATTCATCAAAATATCCGCGTTTGTCATAGAGAAAACCATCCTTCATCATCGTATGTGATGCAATATAAAGCCCCGCATCATCAGATACTTTTTTCAAATATTCCGCACGGCATCCATGCAAACCGATCCAGTCGATCGCTTCCATATTGCAGGCAGTTGCTATCGATACGATTTCCTCCAGCGTGTTCATCATCAACGTAAATGACATCATGCAAATTTTCATAAAAAATCCTTTAATGTTCAGTACGGAGACAAAAGTTTTCTTCGGAAAATATCAACCGAAAATCTTTTTCATAGCATTTACGGTTTTGACAGCGAGGTTGTAATCTGGAATGTTAAGGTTTTCGCCGCGTGAGAACGGAATCATTTCAGCGGTGAATGGGCCTTTATAGCCGATTTTATCCAGAGCGTTGATGATGTTGGAGTAATTGACGTCGCCATCGAGAATATCTTCGCCGAAGTCGAGTACGCAGCCCCAGTCTCCGGATTTTTTATAATTTTTGACGTGGACGGCTTTGACTTTATCGCCGAGGATTTCGACGTAGTCTTCAGCGGGGAGCTGATACTGTGTATTGGCAATGTCAAGATAGATGCCGACGAAAGGAGAATTGATTTCTGCAAGGAAATATTTCCATTCCATAGGAGAGAGGAGGAATCTGTTCCAGACGTTTTCGACACCGATATTGACATTGTGTTTTTCAGCGATGACGGCGAGTTTTTTCAGAGCGGCGACGGATTTATCCCATACGCTTTTGTAGGTGCGGACGGGGGCATCGGGAGCAAGACCTTTGGTCGCACCGGGAACGAGAAGGATTGTTTCTGCACCGAGGAGTGCGGCAACTTCGATATAGCGTTTGTTGAATTCAAAAGCAGCGGCGGCTTCAGCATCGTCTTCAGCGGAGATGGGTTGAGCCCAGCCTGCTCCGCTTGCCATGGTGCGGAGGCCGACATTTTTTGCTTTTGCGTATTCGCGGATTTTGACACATTCTTCATCGGTGATGGCGGGGAGAATGATGTCGCCGAAAGTCAGTTCAATGCCGTCGAGACCCTGTTCGGCGGCGAAGTCGATAAATTCGTAAGGAGTTTTGGCTCCGGTGAAACCGCCGAAGACCCAGTAATTGAGTGCTTTATACATATTTTACCTCTACAGTTTTTTTGGTGGTTGCAGATTCGATTTCAGCCATGACGACGGTCAGTGAATCAAAAATTGAGTCAGGAGTCTGCCAGCGGTCGGGAGTTGCATTGTCGCGGACGCAGTCGGTGAAATATTTGAGTTCACGATGCCATCCGGTGGGCAGTGAAGCGTCGCCGGTATCGGGAGTTTCAATTTTGCCGTCGTTCCAGTAAACGTGGAAACCTGCTCCATCGAGTTTAACGGTTGCTTTTTCGCAGACGATCTGGAAACTCATTTCAAAGGGAACGTTGCCGGGTGCACACCAGCCGCCTTCAGCGGTGATGAGTTTGCCGTTGCCGAAATCATAAGCAGTCATTATGTGGTCAATGCCGTTGTCGCTGGTAACACCGCGTACTCCGAAACTTGAAACCGCCTGAGGTCTGCCGAACATATGGCAGACAAAGTCGGTATCATGCAAATGCAGATCGAGAGCTGCACCGCCGGACATTTCTTCATTCATGAACCAGTTCTGCCATGCATTGCCGTCAACAGAGGGAGAGAGACGGCGGAAAAGAGCGGATTTGACTTCGCCGACAGCACCGGAATCGATGATGTTTTTGGCAGTATCATATTCGGGCCATGCACGGACGCACATACCGGTATTGAAAAAGCGGCCGTTTGCAGCTTTGACAGCGTTGCGGATTTCTGCAAGTTGTTCCAGATTGCGGCAGAGGGGTTTTTCGCAGAAGACATTTTTGCCTGCTTTGAGTGCGGCCAGCAGATATTGGCTGTGGAACGGAGTGGGAACGCAGATGTCAATAATGTCTGCATCGGTATTGGCAATCATTTCAAATGCGTCAGTGTAAGTGGCAATGCCTGTCATATCCAGCGGAATGGAGTTGTCGCCGCCGCCGATATTGCCGATGACTTTGCTGACATCGCCGGTAAGTTTGACGGGATCAACATCTGCCAGTGCGACAATGCTGACGTTGGGGAGATCCTTGTAAATACGGAAATGGGTTGAGCCCATGAAACCGAGACCGATAAGACCGACTTTTACTTCTTTCATAATTACCTCCTTGTTGAGTTTTCGGGATTATACTTTACTTTATCATATAAAGCGGAAAAATAAATAGATTTTTTTGCAAAAAGGTGGATTTTTTTGCAAATAATGCTATTTTATCCCAGAGAGAGGATTTTTTTGTGGTATGAAAAATTTGAAACTTGAACTGCTTTTGAGTGACCGTGCGTGTCAGATAATCGATAATTTTGCGTTTTTGATGAATCTGCAAGTCGTTTTCTATTCCATTGATGGTCAAATAGTTAAGCGTGGCAGAGACGAAAATAATTGTGCCTACTGCAAATATGTTCAGGAACAGATTTTTTCGCACAGAGACTGTCTGGAACTGGATTTACAAAAGCAGAAAGAGTGCCGTGAAAAGCAGAAAACTTTGATTTATCAGTGTCATGCAGGTCTGACTGAAGTTATTACACCGGTTGCAATCTACAATAATATCGTCGGCTATGTTATAATAGGACAGTTCAGAATGCAGAATAATCCGCCGCCTTTTATAGAAAATGAAGAACTTGCAAAACTTTTCATGGCACAGAAATATATTTCATTTCAGGAACTTGACCATATCCTCGAAATGTTCCGTACTTTGCTGGAATATATTACAGAAAAAGAACTTATCTCCGCGCCCGCAGATTACCGGATGTTGAAACTCAACAGTTATATTGATAAAAATCTGCTGAACAATATCACTTTGAAAAATGCGGCAAAATATATGAACTGCAGTGTTTCAGGTCTGTCGCATTATCTTCAGGAAAAACATAATACAACTCTGAAATCCCTCATCCGCAGCAAACGTATTCAGTATGCTGAAAAAATGATGAAAAAACATCCGGAATTGAATCTGTCAGAAATTGCCGCTATGGCAGGATTCAATGATTCACATTATTTCTCCAGAGTTTATCATCAGCTGCGGGGTATTTCTCCAAGTGATTACCGTAACCGTACATAAATATAATGCTCTGTTATTATTGTTGGCAGACCATTGTTTTTTTGCAGGGAGAAGATAGCTGTTTTAAAAGGAATGTCATCGCCTGCATTATTTTTCATTATAAAACTTGCATTTTTTGAAAGTAACATTATATTATTATTTAATTGTATATTAATCTCATTTACATAAAGGGTTTTTTTATGAAAGCAGCAGATATCCGTAGAAAATATATCGAATTTTTTGTATCCAAAGGCCACAAGGAAATCAAGAGTTCATCTCTTATTCCCGACAACGATCCGACCTGTCTTTTCACTACTGCAGGTATGCATCCGCTGGTCCCCTATCTGAGCGGCGAAAAACATCCGCTCGGCACCCGTTTGACCGACTTCCAGAAATGTATCCGCACCGGCGATATTGAAGAAGTCGGCGATCCCGTACATTTGACTTTCTTTGAAATGCTCGGCAACTGGTCTCTCGGCGATTATTTCAAAGAAGAAGCAATCAAACTCAGCTTTGAATTTCTGACCGGCAAAGATAATTTGAATATTCCGCTGAATATGCTCGCTTTTACCGTTTTTGCCGGTGACGAAGATGCTCCTTTTGATCAGGAAGCATACGATTTGTGGCAGAGCCTCGGAGTTTCTCCCGACCGTATTGCCAAACTTCCTAAAAAAGATAACTGGTGGGGACCTGCAGGTCAGACCGGTCCCTGCGGTCCGGATACTGAAATGTTTTACTGGACAGGCGGCGGCGAAGCACCGCAGGTTTTTGATCCTTCTGATAAACGCTGGGTCGAAATTTGGAATGACGTTTTCATGCAGTATTACAAAAATGCTGACGGCAAATATGAACTCTCCAAGCAGAAAAATGTTGATACCGGTATGGGGTTGGAACGTGTCACCGCTATTCTGCAGGGCAAAAAAAGCTGCTACGAAACTGAAATTTTCGCCCCTGTTTTCGCTGAAATCGATGCAATTCTGAACCGTCCCGCTCCTGCTGAACGTACAGCTTCTGAACGTATTATTGCCGACCATTTACGTGCCGCAACCTTTATCATTGCCGATGGTATCACTCCCGGCAAAGTCGATCAGCCCTACGTTCTCCGCCGTTTGATCCGCCGTGCCATCAAAAACGGCAGAAACCTCAATATCGAAGGTAATTTCTGTGCCAGAATTGCCAAAGTCTATATCGATCAGCTCGGTGATGTTTATCCTGAACTCAAAAATAATGAAGCAAAAATTCTTGACGAATTCAGCCGTGAAGAAAAGACTTTTGAAGAGGCTCTGGAAAAGGGAACCCGCGAATTTGAAAAACTTATCGCCCGTGTTCCTGCTCATGTCGTCAAAAAAGTCATCTCCGGCAAAAATGCTTTCTTCCTCTATGAAACTTACGGTTTCCCTGTCGAATTGACCGCGGAAATGGCTGCCGAAAAGGGCTTTACTGTCGATATGGAAGGCTATCAGGCCGCTTATGAAAAACATCAGGCTCTTTCACGTCAGGGGGCAGAACAGAAATTCAAAGGCGGTCTTGCCGACCACTCTGAAGAAACTGCCAAACTTCATACTGCAACTCATCTGCTGCAGGCCGCTTTGCGTAAAGTTCTCGGAAATCATGTCTGCCAGAAAGGTTCCAACATCACTGCAGAACGTCTCCGTTTCGACTTCTCCCATGAAGAAAAAATGACTCCCGAACAGATTGCTGAAGTTCAGAAACTTGTCAATGAAGCAATCGAACGCAAACTTCCCGTTATCTGTGAGGAAATGGCTCTTGAAGACGCTCAGAAATCCGGTGCTATGGGGCTTTTTGAAAGCAAATACGCCGAAAAAGTCAAAGTTTACACCATGGGCGATGTCAGCAAAGAAATTTGCGGCGGTCCCCATGCAAATAATACCGGCGATCTCGAAGGATTCAAAATCCTGAAAGAAGAAAGTTCAAGCCGCGGCGTCCGCCGTATCAAGGCTGTTATCGGTAAACAACAGTAAGTTTGAGGCGGCTTTATGAAAGATGACGATATTCTGATCTCCAACTCCGGCAGTGTCTACAATATCAAGGTCAAGGGACGTGCGAATTTTGAATACGCCGTCCCCCTGCGTCACTTCTCCAACTGCATGAGCAGCAGTATTGAACTTATCCGCATTGAAGCGTCTGAATGTACTTTTATGGACAGTACCTTCATGGGCGTGCTTGCCATGATCGGTATGAAAGCGAAGAAGTTCCGGGCCTCGGTTGAAATTCACTGTATGGCTCCCAATGTCCGTGCTTTGCTCAAAGGTCTCGGAGTGGATAAACTTTTCATTTTCTGCGACGAAAACGGAGGTATTACTGTGGAATCATGGAGCAATGTCATTCCGCAGAAAAAAAGTGCTCTGACTACTGCAGAAACTGTTGCAGAGGCTCACAAAACTCTGGTTGAAGCTGATGATGCCAATGCTGAAAAATTCAAAGATGTCATCAAGTTCGCCGATGAGGATGTCGAGAAACTCAAAAAAGAACAAAGCTGAAATAAATAAACAGAACTTACGGAGGTGAAAAAATGAGAATATTTATTATTTTTCTGTGTTTTTTTGCCTCCTTTTTTGTTTTCGGCAAAGAAATTGACAGCAAAGAGTTTTTTGCTGTACTTCAGGATGCCGCACGTTTGAACGGCAGCACTTACGGCGTGCTTGAGGGCAGTGCAATTCACAGCCGCCGTGAAAAAGGCCGCAAAATTACTGAAGAATTTCCCTGTTTTATGGCTGTTATCATAACGCCGGGAAAATCTATAACGCAGATTATTTTGAATAATGATGAGGGATATATTGTCGGGAGAGTGCAGAAAGAAAGCACTTCTGTACGCCGTTTGAGCAAAAAATCCGGACTTATGGAACGTATCGGTTTATCTCCGCGTGACCTTGCCATGAGTTTTCTTGACGGCGAACTGCTTAAAGAATTTGAGCCGCAGACCTTGCGGATGGTTCCCTGCCGTGTATTTCTGATTTATAATAAAAATCAGCAGGAATGGGTGAAAATATATGCCGCAAAAGAGTATTTTTTTGTTTTGAAAGCAGAATTTTTCAAATCTCTTCCGTCAGAAAAAAGTATTCCTTCAAGAACGCTTGAAGTTCATTCATTTGCACAGAAAAACAGCCTTTATTATGTCAAAGCACTTGAAATTTTCGGCCCCGGCTGGCGTACTGATGTGGAGTTTGACAAGGCTGATATGAATAAATATGATCCGGAACAGGGGACTGCAATTTTCCGGAGATTGAAATGAAAACACTCTTTTTTTTCTTCACAATATTTTTGCTGCTGATTTTTGAATTGTGGCTCGGTTCACTGTCGGTATATATGCCTTTTATGTGGATGGGATTTTTTTATTTTGCAATATGCCGTTATCCGTCCAAACTGTTGACAGTAACGGGAGTTATTGCTGTAATTCTGCTGGATTTGATATTGTACCGCCGTTTATGGCTGCCTGATTTTTTTGTTGCAGGGACGGTATGTTATCTGGTGTGGCGTTTCCGCAATTTCTGGCAGCAGTCAATATGGAGCGGAGGGCTTGCGGGGATTCTGCTTGTATTATTTGCATATACCATTCAATTCATAGCGTGTTCTTTGTCACATGGATTTTCTGTAATGCATCTGACGGATAGTGCGGCACAGATGACTGCATTACTGCCGCCGGGATTTCTGCTGCAGACATTTTTGATATATATTGCCGACAAAGTGCAGAAAAAACTTCGTTTTGAACAGTTTTTTGTCGTGGATAAACAGAGTAATTCCATCAGTATTTACCGCAGACGTGGAGAGTACAGCCGATGAATACACCGCACATTCAACGCCGCATTGTCATTACAGGAGTCATATTGTGCTGTCTGACGGTTCTGCTGGGAGTCAAACTTTTTATAAAGCAGGCAAATTTCAACAGCTACAACCGCAAAATTCTGCACCAGTCCGTCCGTAAAATACGCATTCCTGCACGGAGAGGCAGAATTTACAGTGCCGACCAAAAAGTCGTTGCGGATAACCGTATGATTTTCAATCTTTTGCTGTACATTCATGAAATACGCCGTCCCTCCCGTGCCAAAACCATAAGTGCAGTTGAGCATTCGATAATTGAAATGTCAAATCTGCTCCGCCGTGAAAATAAACTTACAAGCAAAGATATTCAGCGTCATCTCATTCAGTCTCCAGGTCTGCCGCTTAAAATTTTCAGCGATCTCAATGAAAAGGAACGTGCCATCGTCAATGACTATATTGCAGACAGACAGGGATGGGCTCTGGAAGTTGATGCAGTCCGTACTTATCCGCTGAAAGACTGGGCTCCGCACCTGATCGGTTATACCCGCAAAGGCGACCCTGCCGCCGCCGGTGACCGCAAAGAATTTTCTTATTATATCTCTGATTACGAGGGCAAAGCCGGTCTGGAAAAGGCATTTGACAGTATAAATATGGCGGAATATCCGACTTTGCGGGGACTCAGAGGCAAGCCGGGGTACTCGCTGGTGCAGGTTGATAATATGGGGTATGTGCGTCACTCTCTGGTTCAGGAAATATCTCCGCTTCACGGCAACCATCTGCTTTTGAATCTTGATTACAATGCCCAGAAAAAAGCACAGGATATTTTGAAATATTATAATGGTGCGTTTGTTCTGGTCGATGCGGATAATGGCGATGTGATTGCCATGGCATCTTCACCCGGGTATGATCTGAATAAATTTTCACCCAAACTTGAAGAATCTTATTATAAAAAATTGCTTGCAAATCCTGAAAAACCGTTGATCCCCAAGGCTGTTTCAGGTACTTATACTCCGGGGTCGATCATAAAAGTTCTGAATGGACTTGCAATACTTGAAAATGGAAAAGATGCAAAAGAAGAAGTTTTCTGTGACGGTTCGACACATATTGGAAATGCAAAAATAAACTGCACATCGCACCGTTACGGAGGTCATTTGTATGTCGATATTTTCAAGGCTCTGGAAAAATCCTGCAATGATTATTTTATTGAAGAAGGTTTGAAACTCGGCAGAGAAAAAATCTGTGAATTTATGCGGGCGGCGGGTTTCGGCAAGGCCCCTGCACTTGAAATAGATTGTGCCGCAGGAATTTTGCCGACAATCAACAATAAACAGCGGTTTTACAAAACATCACGCTGGACTGAATTTGATACCGGTCTGATTTCCATAGGGCAGGGTATGATAACGATTTCTCCGCTGCAGGCGGCGCTTTATTGTGCAGCGATCGCCAATGGCGGCAGTGTTTACCGTCCGCATCTGGTAAGGGCAGTTCTTGATCAGCAGGGCAATCCGCTTTTCACCCGCCGGGTCGTCGTTGATTCCAGAATAAATGCCGGCCGGGAAAATTTTGAAACTGTCCGTCAGGGGATGTTTCAAGTTGTAAATTCTCCGACAGGTTCCGGGCGTAATGCTAAACTTGATGATTATACAATTTACGGAAAAACCGGAACTGCTGAAATCGGTTCCAAGAAAAACCGCCGTCAGAATACATGGTTCATTGCTTTTGTCCGGCACAAAGATAAAACTTATGCCGCTTCTCTCATTATCGAAGAAGGGCAGTCAGGAGGCTCCACCTGTGCTCCTTTGATGGCAGAATTTTTCTCTGATTTTCTCGGAGCGAAGGATTAACGTATCAAGCAGAAAAAGAAAAGTATCAGGAAAAGTTTTTGAGAAACGCTATGTTCCCAATATGGGGAGATAAATTATTTTGTGCTTTTTTGCAGGGGCTTACGCCGCCCCTGCACCCGGCGCCGGGTACGACCCGGAGCGATGTGACGCTGGTGCGTGAGTGTCAGCGGCTGGGTGCGTCAGGCTGTTTTTCGGCGAAATTTTCGTTTCGTCCTCCCGCTTTT
>JAFVUZ010000055.1 GCA_017502435.1 Lentisphaeria bacterium | reverse complement strand
TACCCCTGATGTGGCTAATCCGGCGGAAGATTTGATTGCTCATTCCCTAAAAAAAGGGGAGGAGCAATCGAACATTCCGCCGAAAAAATAGCTAAACACCACACAGCCGCTGACACTCACGCGCCAGCGTAATATCGCACCGGGTCGTACCCGGCGCCGGGGATACAAGGGGGCGGCGCAAGCCCCCTTGTAATAAAAAATCAGTCTGCGTTTAGTACATAGCCTTTGAAAAAAGGTTTTTTCCCCACAAAAACAGTTTTGCAACAGCCTCTTTTTTTACCCGGACAGGCCCACTATGAAAATCGCCGCATTGAATACAATACGCAGACTTGAAAAACAAGCACATGACGCTTTGAAACCCGGAGAAAAATCTCTGATGGAAAAAGCCTCTTTCCTGTGTGCAGAGTACATTCATTCGTTCAAACAGAGCCGCAACGCATTAAAAGACCTTGAAATCGTGATTTTTGCCGGCAAAGGCAACAACGGCGGCGACGGAATATTATGCGGCGGCTGTCTGAATGCACTTTACAATGAAAAAGTGACGATTTATTCTCTGCAGCATCCAAAAGATATGAGCGATGAAATCCGCCGTCACTTTTTCTCGCTCCCGTCAGCAGTATCCGTCAAATTTATTGCAAATGACGAACAAATGACGGATATTCTCAAACCGTGTCTTATCGTGGATGCCCTGCTCGGAATCGGCTTCAAAGGCGAACTCCGCGGCAGTGCGGAAAAGATTGTAAATTTTATCAACTCCGTCAATTTACCCGTCGTTTCAATCGATATTCCGTCAGGCATCGAATGTGACAGCGGCATCGGTAAAAATGCAGTTTTTGCGGATATGACGATCACTGTCGGTGCTGAAAAAAGAGGACTTTATCTGGCTGACGGCAGAATCCATTCAGGAACAGTGAAATTTGCGGACATCGGATTTGATTTGACAGAGATAGATGAAAACGAAGTTGAATTTGAAGTGATTCCAAGCGATTTGCCCAACAAATTTTTCACCCGGCCGCAAACAGAATTTTATAAACAAAAAAATGGCAGACTGCTGATTGCCGGAGGTTCAAAAACTTATCCCGGAGCAGCCGTTTTGAGCATTCTCGGTGCAAATGCCGCCGGATGCGGACTGCTGACCGCCGCAATCAAAGCAAGACCTTTTTGCACACTGCCTCCGTCAGTCATCGCCCGTGATTTTTCTGCCGACGGTGCTGAATGTTTCAATGAAAATGATATTACAGAACTTGTAAAAATTGCAGGCAATCAGGATGCTGTTGTTTTCGGGATGGGTGTCACCGCAAACGCCGATACCGGAAAAGTTCTGCAGTCACTGATACAACTGCCGCAGACATTGATTCTGGATGCAGATGCACTCAACATACTTGCCATGTTTCCCGAAATATGGCAGAAAAAATCTCACAGCAATATTATAATCACTCCTCACAGTCAGGAGGCATTGCGTTTGGCAAAAGCATTCAAAATTTCCGGCTTTGAAACCATGCCGCGATACAAACAATCAGAAATTCTGGCTCAAACTCTGAATTGTACTGTCGTCCTTAAAGGCGATAAAACTCTCATTTCATCACCAAATTGCCGCACCTGGGTCAATCAATGCGGCTCGTATGCTCTTGCAAAAGGCGGTTCCGGAGATATTTTAAGCGGCATAATCGGTGCATTGTCCGCAAAAAATAAAAAATATCCGCCGCATTACGCTGCTGCTCTCGGTGTATTTATCCACAGTGCCTCCGCAGATTTTGCAGCACAATCCCGCAGTGCATTCGATATAAATACATTACCCGATGCCGTACAACAATACATAAACTCCATAACCATATTCTAATACCTTATTGCAGCGGGGCTTACGCCGCCCCTTGCAAAAAAACACCGCAACAGAAGCGAAGGCAATCGAGCAGGAGGGACTGTTGCAAAACTGTTTTGTGGGGAAAAAACCTTTTTGAAATGCTATATTCCCAATATGGGGAGATAACTTATTTTGTGCTTTTTTGCAGGGGCTTACGCCGCCCGGCGTTCCACCCGCCCCTCTTTTACGCTGACGCGTTCCTCCGCCTGCCTTGTCACGGCGTAGCTTTAGCGAAGACGGAACCCCGGCGCCGGGTACGACCCGGAGCGATGAGAGGCTGGCGCGAGAGTGTCAGCGGCTGGGTGCGTCAGGCTGTTTTTCGGCGAAATTTTCGTTTCGTCCTCCCGCATATAAAAGCGGGTGGAACGCTGCGGAATGACGAAACAAATCTTTCGCCAGACTTCGCCATAATTGGGGTATTGCCGTGTTTTGCTTACGCAAAACACTATACCCCAAACCCCTCAATTTTTTATTTTCAAAAAAATAATTTCATTATCTCCCCTTAAAGGGAATAGAGCGTTGAACAAATATACAAATATAATTTGTTCAAAGGCACATCAGAACCAATCCGCCGAGACATCCGGCAAGTGCTGCGATCTGAATACGATTGATTTTTTCTTTTAAAACCATCAGACTTATCATGGTGAATGCAACAATACAGGCTCCAACCATCATTGGATAACAAATACTGCCAAGCCCCGCTGAAACCATAACATTAAGCCCCGGATAAAAGAGAAAATACATAATGAGAATATTGGTGCATTGCAGAATTGCAATATATTTCCAGAAAGTACAATTTGACAATGCCGCCTTTATATCCTGAAAATTTTTTCTGCGGTCCTGAAAAAGCATCCATACCGCAAATGCCAGCATTATACCGCCGGATTGTGCGATTGCCTTCAACACACTGGTAACTCCGAATGTTGCAGGATAATAAGACGGAATTAAATTCAAACTCTGCTGAACTCCTGTCACTGCAAAACCGGTAAAAGCAAGATATTTCCAAAGTCTGCCGCCTTTGCTGTGATTATCCTTGCCGCAAGCAAAAAGAACCAATGCTCCAATCAGAAAAAACAGCCCGAGCCACTGCATCAAATTGACTTCACTTTTGAAAAAACAAAATCCCATAAGAAACGGACAGATCAATGCCGATTGAATTATTGCCCAGATAACTCCGTTTGGACCGCTCTGCATGGCAACCGACATTATTTTCTGCTGAATAAATATCAGAACTCCGCTGGCGGCAAATGCTCCGCAGGTAAAAAGCGTCGGCAACAAATCCGCCGTCGAATACGCTTTGGTCGCAATCAATGTCACAATGGAAAAAATAAGCATTACCACATTGCTGACAACGATCATCACCGCCGCTTCAAAACCTTTTTTGGGGGCATTGCCAAGAAAAAGTCCGATCAGAGACCACGAACTTCCATAACACAGCATAGCAAAAATACCGAATGCCGCACTGCTGAAAAACGGCATTGATTGAAAAAATTCACAAAGTTGCTGATACATAAAAAATTTCTCCTTTTTATATTTCCGGAGAATATACATTAAAAAGACTTTTTTTCAATATTTATTCGTAAAATATTGCAGAAAAACAAAAAATCAGGTTCTTTTCTTTTAGTATAATGCCAGTTGCGGATAATTGATTTCTTGAAACAATAATATTCACGGTACGCACCTATTATATCAGGATTTGTAATTTCACAATCTTTAAAATTCCTGCAGAAAGAGAAATCTTCAATATTGTTTTCATTGTCAAAAAGTATCTCTCTGTAAATATCCGTCAATGCATAATATTTATGTTTTTTTTCAAAACGGAAAAAAAATTCCTCATGCAAAGCCAGATTATAACTCACTGTATAATTGATTTTGAATGGAGAGTCAAGTGCTTTTATTACAGGATGATTGCGATTGTACGTTTTGGGCATCCCGTCCGTAATAAATCCTCCGTAATTTACAATGACCGACGATAAAATCTGAGCCGTTTCCAGACACATTTTGCGAACGTGGACATCAGCAAGCATCCGTACCGCCGCCGCAGGATTTCTGTCAAGTATGAAAAGCTGCATCCAAAACTCCTTTTATAACAAAATATCATGCAGAAAATCCAATACCACAATAAAAAAACAAAAAAAAATTTATTGTCAACAATTATTATTTAAAAGAGACAAAAATACTTGAATTTTTACTTTTGCAATTTATATTATCCGGAGTAAAAAAATACGAAAGGCGAAAAAATTATGGAAACAGATTTATCTTTCTTTTTTGACTGGCAGAACTTCAATGATATAACTCTGGCAAGCAGAATGCTGTATGAATTTGCCGAAAATGATGCAAAAAACATCGTGCTGACCGATAAACTTCTCACCCGTTTCACTGAAGAACCGCTGTTCCGTTATTACTTCAATGCCAATGCAAAAAAAGCAGGCTTGAAATTTGCCGGCTGTCACGGTCTCTGGGGGTATCAATACGATCTTAACTGCGACGACCGCCAATACCGTCCGCAGGCAATCGAAAAACACCGTATTGCCATGGGCTGTGCCGCTGATTCAGGCTGTAAATCTTACGTCATGCATATCGGAGCGATTTGTACCTACTACAATCCGTTTGATATACAGAAAATGCGTGATCTTGCCTGCGATACACTGGAAAAACTCATCCCCATTGCCGAAAAGGAAAATATCGTAATAGCCATCGAAAACAGTTTCGAACCCACAAATTCAGCCGATGAAGTTCTTTATTTCATAAACAAATTTCCAAGTCCGTTTGTCGGTGCCTGCTACGACTCCGGCCATGCAAACATTATGAAAAGCACTGCCAAAGAACAGTCACTTTATGAATCTTATCTCAAACTCTGCTGGCAGGATAATGTAATTTTTGATGATAACATTCTGGAAAAAATGGCTCCCCATATCGTAACCTGCCATCTGCACGACAACAACGGTTACGGCGACTATCATCAACTGCCCGGTGACGGTACTGTTGACTGGCAAAAAACCGTCACCACACTTGCAAAATGTCCGAGAATACAAAATATGCAGATTGAAGTGAAAGTCACCCCTGAAATTTCAATCCGAAAAATCGTAAAAACTGCAAATGATTTGAAAAAATATCTCTGACGTGCATTTTCAGCAAGTCAATTTTTCCAATTCTTCAAGAAATTTCATTGCATATTCACGGCAATTTCCGCACATCTCCTCCGACGGCTGAAGCGACCCGCAGACAGCCGGACGGTCCGGTGAATTGAAAATGCGGCAACGCATTTCGGAATCAAGATTCACACACGGAACTCCGGCGGGTTTGCCGTCAGGCATTCCCGGAATAGCTGAACTTATGGATGGCGCGATACAACACGCTCCGCAATTTTTTCTGCATTCAAATTTTTTCATACTGCATCCGTTTTTCAAAAAATATACCATCATATTGAAAAAAAGCAAATTACTGAATATATTTCTTAAATAATAAAATAGTTTTGAATTAATGATATTTTATGACTTGACAATGTTGTTTTTTATATTATATTGAAGCGAAGTATATTTATTGATTTTTTCCGGAAAGTGAGGTTTTTTATGTCAGTTGTTCTTGTAAGTTCCGGTCTTGATGGCGATGAATACAAAATAGATTCAACTTTTTCAAATTGCATAATCAAAAACGGCGGCTTTTTCTCCATGGAGATTTTTGAAACAGGCAGTGCCGTCAACACTACTGTAAGTTCCGGAGGTGAAGTTTATGTATATTCCAACGGCGTACTTGAAGATGTGAAATTGAAACAGTACGGCGAACTCGAAATTTACAGCGGCGGAACTGCACTCAATATCGACTGGCAGCCATTCAACGGAATTTTAAATGTGCATGACGGTGCATATGTTACTTACGCTTCAAGTTATTTCGGAGTTTATTTCGGTTCCGCCGATAAACTTATTTCAAGAAGTGTCAGCGTAATGCAGGACAAAACAGCATCAGGCAAATGGGCCGGTGCATATGTCATGTCAGGCGGCACAGCCTCAAATTTCACGGTTTCAGATTCAGCTTTCATCTATGTTTCAAGCGGCGGCAAAACCGTAAACAATACTGTTTCAAGCGGCGGCACTATGAAAATTTTCAGCGGCGGAACTGCTGAAAACACTGTCGTTGACGGCGGTTTGCTGATTGTTTCAAGCGGGGCATCCGCCTTTGACGTCGTATGGACTCCCTGCATCGGAGATATAAAAGTGCTTGACGGCGGCTATATTTCATATTCTCAGCAATACAGCGGAGTCTATTACCGTATTGACGGCATTGTCTCAAATTCTGCCTCCGTCAACGGTATTTCTCTCAATGCCGCCGACAGGATGATGGTAATGTCAGGCGGAACTGCTGAAAACATAACCGTCAACAAAAATGCAGATTTGACCGTTTATGCAGGCGGCTCCGCTTCAATAGTTTTCAATCCGTGGCAGGGCACTGTAAATTCTCATGCCGGAGCTGAAATTGAAAATCTTGAAAGAGATAATTGTATTTATCTTGCTTCAAATAACATTCTGGTTTCAAAATTCACGAAAAATGCAGACAACCTTTCGCTGTCAAAAGCACATGAAATCAGAATTTATGACGGCGGAATTCTGTCAAACATAAAAACTTCAGCTGCAAAACTGCATCTTTCAGGCGGCTCGGTCATTGACGGCAATATCTCCGGAGGCACAATGCATCTTTCTTCCGGCACGATCACCGATACTGTCATGAGCGGCGGCAAAATGGTCATATACGGCGGAACTGCCGGAGATATGAATTTTACCGGCGGCAATATTTCAATGTACGGCGGCAATGTTTCAAATTTAACTCTTGATTCCAAAACATCCGCCAATTTTTCAGGCGGTACAGCAGATGACATCAATTTGAATTCCGGCAATGTGACGATTACAAGCGGTGCCGTTTCAAATATTCAAACAAAATCAAACACCACAGTTATCATACACAATGACGGCATACTCGACAGCGGAACTGTCGCCGGCGGATCTGTTATAATTTATGACGGCGGCAATGCTCAAAATTTACTGCTGACCTCCGGCGGTATGATTACTGCCAACAACAATGCTTCAATTTTAAAACTTACAGTAACACACGGCGGTTCATGCAGCATACAATCAGGAGCAAGCGCTTCAACTGTCAATGTACGTGAGAACGGCTTTCTGACTGTTGCAAACGGAGCATCCGCCATGAATATTGACTGGACTCCGTGCGTCGGCAAAGTCACAATTCACGCAGGGGCTGATTTTTCTTTTACAAGTTCATTTTCAGGAGTATATCTCGGTTCAAATAATGTTTTACTGCAAAATTCAATGTCAATGTCCGAAACCGATGTCGCCGGAGTAATGAACTCCATGTATGTCATGAATGAGGGAAGTATCAATGATTTGAATGTTGCCTCCGGAGGCATGATTTTTGTATGGCAAAACGGCACTGCATCTGATATCAATATCAACAACAGCGGATACCTTTACATCTCCTCCGGAGCAAATGCAGAAAATATCATTGTCAATTCAAACGGGCAGCTGCAAATTGATGACGGCGGAATTGCTTCCGACACCGTTATCAGCAAATACGGTACATTGAAAATCATGTCAGGAGCAGTCCACAGCGGCACTCTGAATATTGATGCAAACGGAACAGTCATTGCTTCATCCGGAGCAGTAATAAATATGGATGTATCTCTGCGGAAAATTTCAGATTCTTATATTGTTACTAATATGCAGCGTATAAGTTCAGAATGTGCATATTCCATTACTGTTTCTGCTGCACAAAAGACCGGAACTTACAAACTTGCATCAGGCATAAACAGTTTCAATGGTTCTATCAGTATAATTGCAGATTCAGAACAAATCGGAGTTCTTTCTGTCAACGGCAAATTTGTCAATCTCAATGATATATCCTTCTCAATCTCATGCGGCAATGAAGGCTTGCTGCTGAATGTGACTGAACGCGACATCATTCCTCCTGCGGCTCCGGAAGTTACTGCCGATATTATTGAATTGACAAACTCATCGGTTACTTTAAATCTGAAATTCGCCGATGATGCTTTTGAAAATGAATACTCCGTTGACGGTAAAACATGGAAAACTATCACTTCAAATTATCTGACCGTCGCCCAAAATGGCACTTTTTCATTCCGTTCAACAGATATCTCCGGCAATGTCAGCAATATTACTGCAATTACTGTCGGCAATATTGACAAAGAACCGCCGACGTTGGAAGTCAGCGGAAATGCAACCGAATGGACTAACGAAGATGTTATTTTAACTGCCAATGTCAGCGACGGTGTTGTAGAATACTTTGACGGCGAAAATTGGGTTGCAGGTTCAACTTTGACCGTCAGCGAAAACGGAACTTACCAGTTCAGAGTTACCGATGAAGCAGGAAACGTCACCGAAAAAGAAGTTGTCGTTGATAAGATTGATAAAGTCTCACCGACTTTGGAAATTACAGGCAATGCAACTGCATGGACTAACAAAGATGTTGTTTTGACTGCAAATGTCAGCGACGGCGTTGTTGAATACTTTGACGGCGAAAATTGGGTCGCAGGTTCAACTTTGACCGCAACCGAAAATGGAACTTATCAGTTCAGAGTTACCGATGAAGCCGGAAACGTTACTGAAAAAGAAGTTGTCGTTGATAAAATCGACAAAGTCGCACCGTCTTTGGAAATTACAGGCAATGCAATTGCATGGACCAACAAAGATGTTATTCTGACTGCCAACGCCAGTGACGGCGTTGTTGAATACTTTGACAACGGAGAATGGTTTATTGGTAACAGTCTGACTGTCTCTGAAAACGGAACATATCAGTTCAGAGTTACCGATGAAGCCGGAAACGTCATCGAAAAAGAAATTGTTGTTGATAAGATTGATAAAGTTGCACCGACTTTGGAGGTTACAGGCAATGCAGAAAATTGGACCAATCAGGATGTTATTCTGACCGCCAATGTCAGTGACGGCGTTGTCGAATACTTTGACGGCAAAAACTGGGTTGCAGGTTCAACTCTGACCGCAACCGAAAATGGAACATATCAGTTTAGAGTTACCGACGAAGCCGGAAACGTCACTGAAAAAGAAATTGTCGTTGACAAGATTGATAAAGTCGCACCGACTTTGGAAGTCAGCGGAAATGCAACAGCATGGACCAATCAAGATGTCATTCTGACTGTCAATGTCAGTGATGGCGTTGTCGAATACTTTGACAACGGAGAATGGATTATTGGTAACAGTCTGACTGTCTCTGAAAACGGAACTTATCAATTCAGAGTTACCGACGAAGCCGGAAACATCACCGAAAAATCTGTCACTGTGGACAAGATTGATAAAGTTGCTCCGACTTTGGAGGTTACAGGCAATGCAGAAAATTGGACCAACAAAGATGTTGTTTTGACTGCTAACGTCAGCGACGGCGTTGTCGAATATTTTGACGGCAAAAACTGGGTTGCAGGTTCAACTTTGACCGCAACCGAAAACGGAACTTACCAGTTCAGAGTTACCGATGAAGCCGGAAACGTCACTGAAAAAGAAATTGTTGTTGACAAAATCGACAAAGTCGCACCGACTTTGGAAGTCAGCGGAAATGCAACTGCATGGACCAACAAAGATGTCATTCTGACCGCCAACGTCAGCGACGGTGTTATTGAATACTTTGACGGTGAAAACTGGATTGCAGGTTCAACTTTGACTGCAACCGAAAATGGAACTTACACTTTCCGAGTAACTGACGAAGCCGGAAATGTTACAGAAAAATCTGTCATCGTTGACAAAATCGACAAAGTTGCTCCGACATTGGAAGTCAGCAGCAATACTGAAACTTGGACCAACAAAGATGTTATTTTAACTGCTAACGTCAGCGACGGTGTTGTTGAATATTTTGACAACGGTGAATGGATTATTGGTAACAGTCTGACTGTTTCTGAAAACGGAACTTACCAGTTCAGAGTCACCGATGAAGCCGGAAATGTTACTGAAAAAGAAATTGTTGTTGATAAAATCGATAAAGTCGCACCGACTTTGGAAGTTACAGGCAATGCAATCGAATGGACCAACAAAGATGTCATTCTGACTGCAAATGTCAGTGACGGCGTTGTCGAATATTTTGACGGCGAAAACTGGATTGCAGGATCAACTCTGACTGTCAGCGAAAACGGAACTTATCAGTTCAGAGTTACCGATGAAGCCGGAAATGTTACAGAAAAATCGGTTGAAGTAACTTATATTGACAAAGTCGCTCCCGCAAAACCGGTTGCTTCCGCTGATTTTTACGGTATTACCAATCGGGATATTACAGTCAGTGCGGTATTCAGCGATGATTCTGTGCAAAAAGAATACTCTTTTGACAATGAAAAATGGTTCGTTTATACAACAGGAATCGTTTTTAATGAGAATGGTGAAATATATTTCCGCAGTTTTGATGCACCGGGAAACATTTCTGAAGTCGCATATTTTGAGGTCAATAACATAGACAAAAATGCTCCCTCACTGCAAATCAACGGCAATGCAGTCACTATGACCAATCAGGATGTTACTCTGATTGCCATATCTGATCTCAATGCCGCAATATATTACAGTTTCAATCAAACTGACTGGTTTGAAGGAGCCGCTGTTACTGTAACGGAAAACAAAACTGTTTACTTCAAAGCAACCAATCCGGCAGGCAATATCGCAACTGCTGAAATTATCGTTGACAAAATCGATAAACTTCTGCCGGAAATAACCTTTGAAACTGACAATGTCAATGCAGTTTCCATCACGACTCTTGCTGTTTCCGTCAATGAAAATGCTGAAATTTATTACAGCACAGACAATGAAAACTTTACGCTCTACACAGAACCGCTGACGGTTATGCAAAATGCAGTTTATTATTTTACAGCCGAAGATACCGCAGGAAATACGTCTTCAAAATCTGTAATTTTTGAAAATATAATCCCTGCTGCATATCAGGAACTGCAAGGCAGTGCCGACGGAGTATCATGGCAGAAAAATATTTATCCGGCAAATATTGTCGAATTTTCAACCGACAACTTTCTTACCGCGGCAGCAGTGAAAACCATCGGCAATGCAGTCGATACTTTCGGCATGAGTGCTCCGGAATATCAATGGCGGGTAAAATCCGAACTCCATGACCTCTGGACAAACGGCGATACTTTTGCAGGCAATCAACCAACGGATACTCCGGAAAAATTCATCTCGGACAGCAACGGCAATACAGATGTTTTCTTCGCCGTAAAAAAAGGCATCTGGGGTAAATATTTCTTTGCTGAAAATACTGAAACCGGAGAAAAAACAGCACTTGAAGGCAAAAACAGAATCATTGATATTTTTGCAGGTTCAAGCGATGCAAATATTTTGTTTCTGACCAATGATGCCAATGGAGATGCACTCTTTGCCGATGATATTTTCTCTGCTTCATTTGAATCTCTGGGCGAAACGCAGTCAAGAATTTATGAAATCAAAGAGATCAATGCCGGAGACGGCGATGATATTATTGACCTGACAAGCAGACGCTTTGAATGCGGTACTGATGGCATGACAATTTACGGCGGCAGCGGCAATGATATTATCTGGGCCGGAGATGGGGATAATATACTTTATGGTGACGCAGGAGATGATATAATTACCGGCGGCGGAGGCAATGATAAATTTGTTTTCGGTACAGACTGGGGCAACGATGTGATTTCACAACTTGACGGCGGCACAATAACCTTGTATTTTGAAGGAACTGACGTCTTTTTCGATGAAATCAGCCAACTCTATACAGACGGCAGAAACACTCTGAAAATAAACGGTTCAGCACCTGTGATACTTGGAGATATAAATACATTGTAAAACTTCAGTTGTCAAATCGGCAATTTGTCTCAATAAACACAAAAAAAACTTGATTTTTCTCTCTTTTCCGACTTGCTTTAAAGCAATTTATATGATATATTTCCGGGATGAAAAAAAACACTCTTTAATACAGGTTGAAAAATGAAATCGGGTTTTGACAGCGAAAAATATTTGACAGAGCAATCTCAGGCGATCCTTGACCGTGCCGCTGAGTTCGGCGACAAACTTTATCTCGAATTCGGAGGCAAACTCCTCTGCGACTTTCATGCCGCACGCGTTTTGCCGGGATTCGACCCTGACACCAAAATCAAACTCCTCCACCGCATGAGAGAAAAAATCGACATCATCATCTGTATCTATGCCGGTGACATCGAACAGAAAAAAATGCGTGCAGACTTCGGCCTCGCCTATGACGCCGATACTATGCGTACCATCGACGACCTCCGCAACTGGGAACTTGATGTCAAAGCCGTCGTCGTCACCCGTTATCAGAATCAGCCGTCAGTCAAAGGTTTCATCAACCGTCTCTCACGCCGCGGTATCAAAGTTTATACCCACCGCCCCATCGAAGGATACCCGACCGAACTCGATACCATCGTAAGCTCCAAAGGTTACGGAGCAAATGAATATATCGAAACCGATAAACCCATCGTCATTGTTACCGGCCCCGGTGCAAATTCCGGCAAAATGGCAACCTGTCTCTCACAGGTCTATCACGATTTCCAACGCGGCGTCAAGGCAGGATACGCAAAGTTTGAAACTTTCCCCGTCTGGAACCTCCCGCTCAAACACCCCGTAAATATCGCCTATGAAGCCGCAACTGCCGACCTCGGCGATGTCAATATGGTCGATCCGTTCCACCTCGAAGCGTACGGTCAGGCCCACGTCAATTACAACCGTGATATTGAAATTTTCCCCGTCGTCAAACGTATCTGCTCCCGTATTATGGCTCCGGAACAGCTCTACAAATCTCCAACCGATATGGGAGTCAACTGTATTGCTTCTGCTATTGTTGATGACGAAGTCTGCCGCAACGCTTCAATTCAGGAAATCATCCGCCGCTACTTCCGCAGTCTCTGCGATTACGCCAACGGCAGTGCAGATAAAAATGTCGCCGACCGTATCAAACTGCTGATGGATGACCTCAATATCACCGAACTTGACCGCCCAGTCGTAACACCATGCCGCAACGCCGCAATTCAGGCTTCCAAACAGCCGGGCAAAGGAAATTTGAATGTTTTCTGTGCCGCCGCTCTGCAGTTGCCGGACGGTCAGATCGTCACCGGCAAAAACTCTCCCCTGCTTCATGCCGCAAGCTGCTGCATACTCAATGCAATCAAAGTTCTGGCTCACCTGCCGGATGATCTGCTGCTGCTTTCTCCGGAACTCATTGACTCGCTCGGAGCTCTCAAAAAGAATATATTCCACAACAATCAAATAAGCCTCGACCTCGGCGAAACTCTGACCGCTTTGAGTGTCAGCTGCCCGCACAATCCGGCGGCAAAACTTGCTCTCAGCAAACTGACAATGCTAAAGGGATGCGAAATGCATTTGAGCCATATTCCCGGCTCCGGTGACGCAACTGCCCTCCGCAAAATCGGCATCAACTGCACCAGCGAACCGCAGTTCACCGGCAGAAATCTGCTCGTTGAATAATCTCAAAAGGCTGTTATTTATGATTGAAGTCGATCGCAATAAATGTATCAAATGCGGGGCATGTTCAAGCGACTGCATTGTCAAAATAATCAAACGTGATACTGAAGATTTTCCCTATGTTCCTGCAGAACTTGACAAGTTCTGCATCAACTGCCAGCATTGTCTCGCAATCTGTCCCACAGGAGCAATCACCTGCAACGGCGTAACTGCTGCTCAATGCCCGCCCATCGGAAATGTCCCCTCCCCCGAAAATATGCTCAACCTGCTCCGCCAACGCCGCAGTATCCGCCGTTACAAACAGGAAAATCTGCCGCCTGAAGTCATTGCCAAACTCCGTGAATCTCTCGCTTGGAGTGCCACCGGATGCAATGATGACAGTCTGCTTTTCCGCATTATTGACAACAAAGAAGATATGACTTTTTTCCGGGAAACTGCAACAAAAATCCTCTGCAGACTCATCAAGTCAAAAATTTTGCAGATACTTTATCCCAATGCCAAACGTTTTCTTTTTGAAATACTCAACGGTGAAGATGTCATTTTCCGCAATGCTCCGCACATGATAGTTTGTGCAGTCCGTAAAAATGCTCCATGCAAAGAGGCGGACCCTTGGATCGCACTTGCCAATTTTGATTTGTATGCCCAGACTTTCGGAGTCGGCACTTGCTGGTGCGGCTTTGCATATTACCTTTTCAAATTCAGCCGCACACTCCGCAAACGTCTCGATTTTCCCAAAAATTACAAAATAACTTCAATCATACTTTTCGGCAAGCCGGCAGTCAAATATCAGCGGTCAACATTTTTTACCGTCAAAGACCGCTGACGGCACATCTCTGAAAAAAACTGTAAATATCCGTTATTTTTTCAATATACGCCTTGAAAAAAATACGTTTTGAATGTAAATTGTTTCCAAGTATATTTATTTAATAACAAAAGGTGTCAAAATGCGTTTTTTTATACTGTTTTTTTTGCTGCTCTCATGCTGCCTCAATGCCAATGTGCTTGATACCATGCAGAATATTTCAACCAGAAATACAACCCTGCCGCTCTATAACAAAGATGAACTCCAGGCAATTCTTTTCGGACAGGAAATCAAACGCAGCGGCAGACTGCTGCTCGTCAGCGGCCCATGCATTGATATCGTACGCAAAAATGCCGACTTGCAGCATATCCGTACCGGCGGTGCCAAAATTTATCCGTTGAATGCCCCCATCAAAGAGGTAATGAACTTCTGGAAACAGCGGATACTTTTCAGTGACGGCGTTGTAAGTTCAACTCATGCCGACGTTGACCAGAGTATGCGGCAGGCTTTCGGCAAAGAAAAAGTTTTCTTCCGCTCCCCCGCAATCGATATCGACGGCATCGGATACCACGCCAACTACAAAGAACGCCACTGCCTCATAAAATCAAATGTCAAAATCACTATCCGCAACGGTGCTTCCGACATCAGACAAATTCTGAAATCCAACACAATCCCTAAAAAGCTCAACCTCGTCAATGCTGTCTCAAATGAACTTTTCATCCACCTCAAAAAAGGCGAAATAATCCTCACTGGAAATGTCGTTATTCAGGAACCCAAAGGCACAATCAAATGCGACAAAATGGTAATTCTGCTCGACCGCTCCCAAAAAGATGAAAAAAACAGTGCATTGCACGGCAGTTCCGTTAAAGAAATCAACTGCTACGGCAATATCCAAATCGACATGAACGATAAAGCCGATAATGATGATGATGATTCCGGTGCGGCAATCAAATTTTTCGGCTTTCATGATGCCAAAAAGCAGTTTCTTGATTCCGCAAATACTGCAGTTTTCTGCAATGCTCCGACCGATTCTTCCGGTGCAAAAAGCATGACAATTTCAGGTACCAGAGTCAATGCCAAACAAATGCGGTGGGATTTCCAGAAAAATATCCTCCAGTTCCGCCGCGATGTCCGCATCCGCGACCGCCGCCTAAACCTTGACTGCGGCGACCTCAAAATATACCTCGGTAAGAAAAATAAAAATGCCAAAAATACCGTCAGCAAAATTGAAGCCTCCGTTGCAGTCAACCTCATTGACAAAGATTATCAGCTCAATGCAGACCGTATGGTTCTTTATTTTCCGCCGGACAAACCCATTGCCGAAGGACCCGATGATGTGCTTGCATTCGGCAATGTTCTCATCACTTATGTCAGACGTGACTCCAAAGGCAATGCCGTCTCTAAATCGACTCTTGCGTCTGACAAAGCGTCACTTTTCCGCTTGAAAAACAAGGCTATCTTTATCGGCAATGTCAAGGTCCGTGACGATGCTTTCCACCTCGACTCAGATCAGCTCCATCTTTTCGCCGAAAAATATCCGTCAGGAACCGTTTTCCCGCCGACTCCCAAAGGCGAAGCTCCCAAACGTATCCGGCTCAACGATGAACTTGAACTCAAACATATTACCGCTTACAAAAATGTCAAAATCTTCCGCAAAGATGAAGCCGGTGACGAAAAAGCCCTCGGCGACCGTGCGGATTATTATATCAAACATCGCAAAATCACTCTCGTCGGCACTCCCGAAAAACCGCCTGTCCTCTACAAGGGGGAAAACCTCCTTGCCACCGAAGCCAACAGCAAAATCATAGTTGACCTCGCAGAACAGATTGCCAGCACTGTCGGTTCCGGTGCCGAACTCCAAATCAAAGAAAAACCCAAAAAAAGGAAATAATATCATGCCTGTAAAATCAAGCCAATGCACAAAAATCGACTTCAACCGTCTCGATATTCTGATCAAACTTGCCTATGAAGAGGACCTCGAAGAAAACGGCGACACCACAACTCTCGCTGTTATCCCCGCAGCAACTCAAGCCAAAGCAATTCTCCTTTGCAAAGAAAATGATATGGTTCTCGCCGGAATCGAAGTGGCAGAAAGAGTTTTCAAATATCTCGATGCCGACTTGACCTTCACCCCGCTTAAAAAAGACGGAGATCTCTGTCAGAAAGGTGATAAACTCGCCGTAATCTCAGGCAAAGCCCAGTCGATCCTTACCGCTGAACGTACTGCATTGAACTTCCTGCAGCGTCTCTGCGGCGTTGCCAGCACTTCACGCAAATACGCTGCTGCTCTCGCAGGCACTGACTGCGTAGCACTCGATACCCGCAAAACCACTCCCGGTTGGCGTAATCTGGAAAAATATGCTGTTCAATGCGGAGGCTCAACCAATCACCGCATCGGACTTTTTGACCGTATAATGATCAAAGACAACCACCGGGAACTTGCCAAACTCGAAGGCGAAAACAGCATTGAACGCTCCGTCGAACGCTGCCGTCAGATGTTCCCCGACCTCGAAGTTGAAGTCGAAGCCGACTCCCTCGAAGAAGTCAAACACGCCCTCAATGCCAATGCCGAATACATCCTGCTCGACAATATGACCAATGATGAAATGGCTGAAGCCGTCAAAATGTCAAACGGCAAATCTCTGCTCGAAGCATCAGGCGGCATTACTATTGAACGATTGCCCTCCATCGGCAAAATCGGAGTTGATTTTGTCTCTGCCGGAGCCTTGACCCATTCAGTCAAATCTTCTGACATTTCGCTCGACATTCAGCTTGATGAGGCAAAATAATGATTGCACGTCTGCATGGCACACTGATTGATGCACCTATCTCTCAGGAGATAATTATTGATGTAAACGGAGTGGGATACGAAGTCCTGCTCCCGGCATCGTCTTTTTCCAAACTGCCGCGTCCGGGCGAGGAATTGACTCTGCTGATACATACAGTTGTGCGGGAAGATGCCATCACGCTTTTCGGTTTTCTGACTCAGGCAGAAAAGGACCTGTTCAAAATCCTGATAAACGTTTCCGGAGTCGGCGGCAAACTTGCCAACAGCATTCTCGGAGCAATGCCGGTCGAATCATTCTGCACCGCAATTCAGACCAAAAACAGTGCATTATTGAGCAAAATCCCCGGCATAGGCAAACGCACTGCAGAACGGCTTACGGTTGAACTTTCCGGGAAACTGGATAATTTTGACATTGCGATTGCTGAAATCAGCAGCAAAGATCAGTCACTTTTCAACGATGCCATGCAGGCACTTGCCCAGCTTGGATTCAAAAAAGAGCATTGTCATACGGTTCTTACCGAACTTATTGCCGACAATTCAGACAAAGAGCTTACCGTAGAAGATCTTTTGCGGATGGCACTCGGCAAAGTTGCAAAATAAAAAACTCAGGCTTTGTATAAAACATTAACTGATATAAAAAATACAAACGCAATGTGGATGGTATTTTAGACAAATCTTTATGTAAAAAATCAGTTTATTTTCATGTATTATAAATCCTGCTATATTAAAGCGTGATGACTTAACAGGATTGAATATTCCTGAATAGTTGTGGGACAGCGGGACATCATTGAAGAATATCTGGCAAATCAGGCAGATTTGCAAAAACTTTCCGGTTTCAAATCTTTTGTGCAGAAAATCAAACTGGCTTTGCGTAAGGTCGGTTTCCGTGCAAAATGGACCGTTGATGAAATCGCAACACTTATGCGGCGTTCCCTCGAAAATGTCCGTAAACAACGCTCCCCCCAGACCGGAAACAATAACGGTGCAAGGTTTAATATTAATCTGAATGAAAGTATAAATATTGTTTCAATTCCTCCGTTAGATATTGACTTAAAAAATACCGCTGCAGTAAGAAAATATTTAAAAGAACATTTTAAAGGTCGTGAAGTTACAATAAAATCCGATGGGAAATTAGTTTTATTTGTTGATCAAGGATTACAAGATGCATTAAAACGCAAAAACGAACATCGTAAATCTTTTTCTGCTCTTGATAAAATAATTGAAGATAGTGTTTTTATTGCCTATGAAAACGTTGATGCACGCCATAGTAATAAACGTCCGGATTTAAAAGGACAATTTATATATTCTTCTTTAATTAAGATTGAAAATGAAATATACGTTGCAACAATAAAACTCGACGATACTAAAGCTGATTCACGAGCTCATTTCAAAGATATAAGTATAAAAAAATGGTCTCTGTACGTGGGGCAAACTGATTTTCAGAATGCAGTCCCATCAGCAGACCACTACTTAACGTTACAACAATTTATTGATTTTGTCAAGCCCGAAAATGAAAAAAATCAAGAAAAAATGCGTTTTTCTATCGCTCCGGTGATTGAGATTGAGAAATTTGAAATTCCAGAATCCTCTGTTGGATAAATTTTTACAGGGTGAATTAGTTTTTACGAAAGAGGAAGGCGAAGAGTTTATACAACTCTTGAAATCGCATAACAATTAATTTTTTTGGCTTACATTTTGGCTAACAAAAAAGCTGTTCAGTTTTTCCGAACAGCTTTATTTTAACCTCAAAAAAATGGCGGAAGGAGTGGGATTTGAACCCACGGAGAGTTGCCCCTCGGCGGTTTTCAAGACCGCTGCCTTAAACCACTCGACCATCCTTCCGCATAATACGACAAAAAAATGTCTGTTTCATTAATTTGCCACTTTTTTTGATTTTTTCAAGTCAAAATTCTAAAAAAATTCAAAAAAATATCGCTTTTTTATTTTTTTGACGTTTTTTCAAACGTTAACGCTTGCGGGCACGGGATTTTTTCATGTCTTCGTACTCAGCAAGTGTGCCGGGAAAATCAGTGATTTTGCCGTCCTCAATCTCGATGATACGGGTTGCAAGACTGCTGATAAATTCACGGTCGTGACTGACAAAAAGTATTGTGTTTTTATACAATGTCAATGCATAGTTCAATGCTTCGATAGATTCCAGATCAAGGTGATTTGTCGGTTCGTCAAGAACCAGTACATTGCCGCTCTCAAGCATCATTTTGGCAATGATAAGACGGGCTTTTTCACCTCCGGAAAGAACTTTGACAAACTTGTAAACTGAATCTCCTGAAAAAAGCATTTTGCCCATAAATGAACGCAATTCCGTCTCGCTCATCCCCTCCTCCGGACTGAAACGTGCCAGCCAGTCGATCGCACGGTCTTCCATATTGAGGATTTCGGCGGCATCCTGCGGGAAATAACTGATTTTTACAGTCTCGCCCAGCACTATATTGCCTTCGGTAGGTTCGAGCATTCTGGTCAGAATTTTGAGCAGAGTAGTTTTACCGACACCGTTTGTTCCGATAATAGCAATGCGTTCCTCCGGACCTGCGGTAAATTTGAAATCTTTAAAAAGGTTCACATCATATTCTTTTGAAATTCCTTCTGCCTCAATAACTTTGGTTCCGAGACGCAAATCGGTATTGAAACGGATATAGGGAGAAACGCGGGAACTCGGTTTGATTTCCTGCAGCTGGATTTTATCCAATTCTTTCTGCCGGCTGGTTGCCTGACGTGCTTTGGAAGCATTCGCACCGAATCGGTTGATAAACTCTTTCAAATCGGCGATACGTTCCTCTTTTTTCTGATTTTCGCGTCGGATATTCTCCAAAGCGATTGCGTTGGCGGTCATAAATTCATCGTAGTTGCCGGTGAACTGTCTGATTTCCTGATAGTCCAAGTCCGCGATATGCGTGCAGACCTGATTCAAAAAGTAACGGTTATGGGAGATGACTATAAGTGTTCCTTTGTGGTTGCACAAAAAACCGCAGAGCCAGTCAATACTGGCAATATCCAGATGGTTTGTGGGTTCGTCCAGCAGCAGAATGTCAGGATTGAAAAAAAGCACCTGTGCCAGCAGAACACGCAATTTGAAACCGCCGGTAAGTGATGACAGCGGCTCAAAATGTTTATCTTCGGGAATGCCGAGACCGACCAGAAGTTTTGCCGCATCGGCTTCCATTGTATAACCGCCTGCATCGCCGAAAAGTTCCTCAATATCATTTGCACGGTCGTCTTCTTCCGGAGTCAGATCGGTTTTTGAGTAGAGATATTCACGTTCTTTGTGCAGACTCCAGAGTTTTTCATTGCCCATGCAGTCGACATCAATGATCGGAAACCCGTCAAATTCATAATGGTCCTGTTTCAAATAACCGATCTGTTTATCCTGATCGACGGCGATTTCACCGAAAGTCGGAGCGAGTTCGCCGGTCAGGATTTTCATAAAGGTTGACTTCCCGGCACCATTTGCTCCGATAAGGCCGTATCTGCATCCTTCATTGAATTTGACTGAAACATTTTCAAAAAGCGTTTTCTGCCCGAAACGCATGGTAACATTTGCCGCACTTAACATGATAATATCCTTATGTTTTCAAATAAACTTTACAATACAAAATATGAATTGTTAATATACACCGTTTTACGGATTTTTCAAGTTATGAGAATTTTTAATATCAACTATCAGATACTGTCCTGCTCAATAAAATGAAAATTTACAAAAAAATAATTATCAATACTTGACTTTTTTACAAATAAGCATTAAATTAAATATTGTATCTTTATATATTTAATTATTCTGCCTTGTTTTTTCTAATTTTAACACTTTAACGACTAAAACGAAAGGGTATTGTTATGGCAAATTATTTCGTTCACAAAGATTATTCCGCTGCTATGGGGGATGTGTACAATGTTACACATTTTAATTCTTGGACAGCAGTGTATAACGCATCAAAAAGTGGAGATACAATTACTATTGCAGCCGATAGTGGAACTCTCGGCTATCCGGTACAGGATTTATACCGCAACGTTATTGTTGAATCCGGTTCAACTTTTGCAATCCAACGCAGACTTTTTAAAATCAAAGATTCTATCACTGTTAAAGCCGGTGGTTCTTTTAACGTTTCTCCCCACGCAAGCATTGCAACCCCCTACACCCATATTGACACTGGTAAATTGTACATCGGGGAAGAAAATGCTGCTGTCAGAGCAAATATGAATTTCGATACAAACAGTGTTGCTGCATTATGGAGTTCTACTTGGACATGCCATAATGCAAATATTACTGTCGGAGACCTTGGAGCAGTCGGCAGCACAAATTTCAATAACAGCGATGTTGAGGTAAAAGGTTCTCTTGCTTTTGCTGCCGGCACACAATTTAGTATGTCAGGTCGTCATACCATGGTCAATTCCACTTTGACTGCCAAAGGACATGACTTGCGGAATGACAACACATATTTCGCAAATAATTATAATCGTATCGCTTATTTGACCATGGATAATTCTACTATTACCATTGATGATAAAAATGAAGATACCGCAGCTGATTTGGTTTTTCTCGGTTCTGCGTCTCAAAAAAATCTTATAATGCAGAATAATTCACTTATTGATATTGAAGAAGGTACTTCTACTCGAATTATCAATAATGTCTCAATGCAGAACTCAACAATTAATGCCGGAGATGTAAATTTATTTAAAACTCAAAGCATTTCATTTTCTTCTAAAACATCTATGGTAAAAGGAAATTATACTGTTCAATTATTCGACAGCAATAACAACTTGTTGCAAGAAGAGGCCATTTCTATTTCAAAAACACAAAAAGTTTCATACAATTTCTATGATGAACTCAGCGGCAATTATGTCGCAAAACTTCTTGACGCCAACAATAATATAGTTGAAGAAAAAAATTATGCTATAAGTTGGAACAGCAGTTCTGCTGATCTTACATTGGATAATTCTGATTTGAACGCAAGCAACCTTTCAGTTTACAATGGTGTTATTACAATGATTGGGGATTCTGACCTGCGAGTCAAAAATCTGACTCTTGCGGAACAAGCCACACTCACTATGGACATTGAATCCACCATTGAATTTGAAAGCATCGAAAATGCCGGAACTATCACAATCAATACTGATAAATACGTCAGCGGCAATTATGATGTTCTGGATTACACCGGCGAAGGCTCTATGAGCGAAGCTGATTACAAAGAAATCCTCGGTGGTGCATGGAACGATAATTACAAAGTCATTAACAATGACCTTTTCCTCACCGACCAGACTGCCGAAACCATTTATGTCAACAGTGCATGGAACGATATGGAAGACGGCGATACCACTGAAGAAGGTTATCTCATCGGCTACAATGCCGCAAATTCAATGCACCAACTCGCCGAAATGATTCCTGTTGACGGCAGCGATACAACCATTAAATTTGAAAGCGATATGGATGTCAGCGGTAACGTTATGTTCAAATACGGCGACGGAGACATCACATTTACTGCAGATCAGGCTGTAACAATCACTCAGAAAGCATATGCGTGTGGATTCTATTTTATCGAAGGTACTGATGCTAACATCACTATCGGTCAGAATGTTACTTTCAAACTTTCCGACAATGTAAGCGACTTTGCCGTATGGTACGGTCCTGCCGTTCACGTTGAAGGCACAATCACCGGTGGTGAAGGATGGGGTGCATTCTATCTGTTCTACGGCGAAGGACACACCATTGAAAACACCGGCGCAGTTACAACCGGCAGAGTTCATATCGGCTCCACCGATCTTACCGTAAATGGAACTATTGATGCAAACTATCTGTTAGTTGAAGACAGTAACTTCAGTGCTGTTGATGCAGAAATCTCTGCGAATACAGTTCACGATACAAACAATGGCGGAATGCGTTACGGAGCATCTGAATTTTATTTCAGCAATTCAATAATCAATGCCGGCAATGTCACTTTGAAATATGCTGATACCGTCATGCAAATCAATAATTCAACTTTGCTGGCAAAAAATACAATCTCAAACAATGCTTCAATCAGCGTCAGCGGAGAAAGTACTCTTACTATCACTAAACTTACCGGTAACGCCATCAATCTTGCCGACGGTACAACTCTGGTTGCCAGCACAGTCGGCGGTGCATATCTTGAACCCGCCGGCGAAGGAGATGTTTATTCATTCGTACTCTCTGTCAACGGCGACAAAGCCGGTACTGTTTATTTCAAAGGTGAAAACTCACTCGCAAGCCTTGATGCCGCTGAAGGCGATAACGTTATCGTAAGTGGTAAAGGAAACTCCCTTCATTTTACCAATGACGGCTTCAAACTCGGAAACGGTGCAAATTGGGAAATCACTGACGGTGCAGTTATCTCTGCAGACAATTATCTCTCTTTGGACAATGTCAATGACGGCAATGCTTATGAAAGCAATATGCTTGTCAAAGATTCAACCATTAACATCAAACGTATCAGTGCCAAAGGAACCAAAGAAGGTCAGCATATCGGTTCAGGAGTTTTCAATGTAACTTTTGATAATGCCATTGTCAATGTTACAGACACAAAAGGTATTGATATTCAAGCTCAAGATTCTGCCGATGTCAATTTGACTTTCAAAAACAGTACTGTTGCAGATATCAACCGCTTCCTTGTTGATTCTGCAAGAGGTAATGTTGTTTTTGAAAATACTGATGTCACCTTCAAGCAGGCTTTCCGCAACAAAGGTACTGTTACTGTTGATGCGTCTGCAATCTCTGTCAATTCAGTATTCCTTACCGGTGAACATTACAGTGCAAATGAAGGAACTATCAATATCGTCAATGGCGGTAAACTTGATTTTAAAGCCAATACTTTGAACAACAGCGGCACAATCACTGTTAATGCATCTGAAATCACTGCCGGAACTTTCAATAACGCCGGAACAGTCACTTTCGTTGATACTGCCTTTACCGGTGTTATTAACAATAACGGCAATGTTTACCTTCGCGGCACTGTCACTGTCGATGCCGATGCATTCAATGGCAAAGCCGCAGTCGCTGATACCAGAGCTTCTCTGAATATCACCGATTGGCAGGGTTCTGAAACTCTTGCCAATATCAATGTCGGCGTTTCT
>JAFVUZ010000054.1 GCA_017502435.1 Lentisphaeria bacterium | reverse complement strand
CCCGCAGCGGCTCGCAAAACTCGTCTGGAAAATGCACTCTGCCGTTGACAAATTCATCGGAGTTTACAAAAATGACGGTGCCTGTGATGAAGGTCCGCACTACTGGACTCCGTCCGTAGGACAGATGTTTCAATTCATGGATTATCTCAATCGCAGGACAAACGGCTTGTATGATGACTTTTTCAAACAGCCGAAAATCCGCCGTATGGGTGAATTTATCACCGATTTGAATTTGACGGGCAATTATTATTTGAACTACTCTGACGCTCAGGCAAAAATAACCAATCTGTCACCGGGGCTTATCTATTCTTTCGGAGAAAATCTCAATAGCGACTTGATGAAATCTTTCGTTTTTAATTATATTCGCAAAGCCAATATCGAAGGCATGACCAACGCTCAGGCTGTCCGCAGTCTCTCAATTATGGATTATCTCATGCTTTTCCGTCTGCCGGCAGAAAATAACAGTTTGAAATTTCAGACCAGAGCTTTGAGTTATTTTGCGGACAGACAGATTTTTATTGCTCGCCAAAATCCCGAAAATCCCGAACAAGGAGTCATCGGCTGTATCAAAGGCGGACACAATAATGAGGGTCACAACCACAACGACGTTGCTCAATTTACCGTCTATGTCAACGGCAAACCGCTTATCGTTGACGCAGGGGCAGGCACTTACACCCGCAAAACTTTCTCTACTGACCGCTATTCAATCTGGTGGATAGGCGGCATGGGACACAATGCTCCGCAAATCAACGGTCATTATCAGATGGCAGGTATTGAATATCATGCCAAAGTAAAAGAGTTCAATCCCGCTCCCGACGCTCCGTTACTTACGCTTGATATCAGCAAAATTTACACCCCCGAAGCCGGAGTAAAAGAAGCCGTCCGCAAATTCACTGTTGACCGCAAAAACGGCAAAGTTATCGTCAATGACACTATCTCAATGCTCAACAGTAATTCAAACAAAATCGAACTCAAACTTTTCACCCCGCAAAAGCCCGTTTCATTCAACGATAATTCTGTAAAATGGAACGATGCTGAAATGAGTCTCAAAAATATCAAATGCGTTTCAGTCAATGAAATTGACCTCGAAAATGACGCAAAACTCGTTTCCGTCTGGGGCAAACTTTACTGCATAAATCTGACAACCGAAATCAATAATTACCAAATTGAAATAACTTCAAAATAACCCCGTAAGGACAAAAACATGAAAAAACTCTTATTGACCCTTATTGCCTTTTTTGCTGTATTTGCAGCAATGGCAGATGTGGTGATTGTCACTCATGACACCTCCGTTTCTGAACGCAACGCCGCCCGCAGACTATCATACTATCTGAAACAGATGCTTGGCAACAAAGTTACGATTTCCAAAACTGCGAAATCTCCCGCAATTTATGTCGGCAAAAATCCGACCACTGCAAAAATGCTCGGCTTGAAAGATTTTTCATCTCTCAAATACGAAGAAATAATTATAAAATCCGTCGGCAATGACCTCGTTATTCTCGGCGAAGGAAATCGCGGCACACTCTATGCTGTTTATACTTATCTGGAAGACTTTCTCGGTTTCCGCTTCTGGGCATGGAAAGAATATGACGTCCCCCCTGCAAAAAATTTCCAAATGTCAGGTATCAATCATCGCTACAATCCCATTTTCACCCGCCGTGCCATGTATCACTGGCCGTTGATACACCTGCCTGCACAATGGAAAACAGGCGACGCTGAACTTGCCGCTATTTTCCGTATGAATTCAGGTTTGACCCACACCACTACAAAATACGGCGGCGGAGATTATTCAGCAGGATTTACTCATACTTTCCACCGTATTCTGCCGCAGGGAAAATTTTTCAAAATTCACCCCGAATACTACTCGCTTATCAACGGCAAACGCCACCCGCGCGCACAGCTCTGCCTCTCCAATAAAGAGATGCGTAAAGTCTTTATAGAAGAAGCAAAAAAATATTATGTCAAAGCAAAAGGTGCTCTGGCTATCACTGTCGCTCACGATGACAACGGTCTTTTCTGCGAATGTAAGCCCTGTCAGGAGCTGCTCAAACGTGAAAAAGGACGCATGTCCGGCGTGGAAATCGACTTTGTAAATGAAGTCGCTGAAGCTCTCGAAAAAGTTTATCCGGGTATCATGGTTGAAACTTCCGCTTACGGTCCGACAATTCTGCCGCCGCTTGTCACCAAGCCGCGCAAAAATGTCATCATCCGCTACGCCGATATGAACCTCAACCCTGCCTTTCCCTTCGGTCATCCCGAAAATAAAGAAGTTACTGAAAATTTTAAAGCATGGGCAAACGTCTCTCACCAAATGGCAGTCTGGCACTACACAACCAATGCCAAAAACTCTCTCGTTCCCATGCCGGTTATGGATTCTTATGACGCCAACTTCAAATTTTTCCGCGACAACAAAGTTACTAATGTCTTTATCGAAGACAGCGGTACATCCATGGGGCTTGCCCATTTGAATCAGCTCCGCGGCTATATCGCAAGCCGTATGCTCTGGAACCCGAGCCTTGATTACAACAAATTGCTCGTCGATTTCACCGACGGCTATTACGGCAAAAAAGCAGGTCCCATCGTCCGTGAATATATCAAACTTTTTCACTCCCCGATTTACTCCAAAATTACCGGTCGTGAAGTCCTTGACCGTATCAAAAAAGGTTACTTTACCGAATATTATATCGGCAGAAGCAAAAGTTATCAAACTGCCAAAAAAAATCCCGATGCAATGGTCGTTCCCCCTGTCGTCACCTATTTTGACCATGTACTCGGATATATGCCGCGCGAAACTCTCATTCAATGCGTAAAACTGCTCGACAAAGCATGTGAAGCCGCCGAAAATGAAAATTTCAAAGACCGCATCCGTGACGCCCGCTTCGCAATCCGTGTTAATTTGCTCACCGATTATGATATCGCCGCCGCTCCCGAAAAATACGGTTTCACCGCACAGCAGCTCAAAGATATGGCAAAAGAGACTTTCGCCGAAGCCAAACGTCTCGGCAATCAGCGTATGGGACTTGACAATTCGCCATTCTCAATGGTTGAAAATCAAATCAGCCGTATTCAGGAACTCAACAAAAAAACTATTCCCGACTTCCTTAAAGGCGTAAATTCAAAAGACCTTGAATTTTTTAACTACAAAGACTGGTCTCTTATGATTCCCAAGCGTGCCGAAATCATTGACGACCCCGATTCATACGACGGCAAAGTTTACAAAATGTTCAACACTCCCCCCTCATGGGCTTTGCAGTGCCGCAACATTACAACTTCCGTCCGTCCCGGCAAATACAAAATCTATCTCCGCTTCCGTATGCTTCCCAAAAAAGGCGTCTCCGATGTCAAACCCGGAACTTTCTTCAATGCCGCCTACTACCGCCGCGACAGAGACAAAAAAAATGCCGTCGAAAGCCACAAAGACACAATGATTCGTGCCAAAACACAGGACTTCAAAGACGGCAAATATCATTGGAAATATGCAGGTACTCATCAGATTGACACTGTCAGCTCCGCATACTTCTTCGCCGACCCCTGTAACCACCCCGACGTCGAAGCTATCGTAATCGACCAACTGTTATTGCAGCGGATTGATTGATAAACAATTTTAATAATAAAAAAAATCTCAACATTAAAAAAGAAAAATTATAAAAAAAGAAACAAAAATTTAGTATATAATACTTTTTTTCAGGATGAATTGCTATATACAAAAATAAAAATATATGCTATATTAATACGCAATAAAAAATAATATCAGATAGGATTTGTAAATGAAAAAAACTCTCGATTATCAGACTTATTATGACCGCATTCTCGGCGGATGGATCGGTAAATCTCTCGGCGGCATTATCGGTGCGCCATATGAATGTCACAAACAGTTCAACAAAGCAGATTATAACAATCTCTGGCCCAAACAGCTCTACCCCAATGATGACTTGGATATTCAGGTCGTCTGGCTCGAAGCATTGCAGGAAATCGGCATTGCTCCGACTTCACGTCAGCTCGCCGAATTCTGGCAGGAAAGATGTTTTTACACCTGCTGTGAATACGGTATTTTTATCGACAACCTTGAACACGGCATTTATCCGCCGCTCACCGGTACTTGGGACAATGAATTTTTCATCAGTTCCGAAGGCTGCCCTATCCGCAGTGAAATCTGGGGTTTCATTGCTCCCAACAATCCGGCATTGGCAATGAAATATGCTTACAATGACGGAACTCTTGACCACGGAATGCTCAGTGTTGAACTTGAACAATTCCTCTCGGTTGCCGCTTCCGAAGCATTTTTTGCTAATGACCCCGTTGAACTTTTTGACCGTGTCTGCGAACTCGTCCCCGAAAATAATGCCGGCAAAATTCTCTATTACGGAGTCAGAGAACTTTGCGAAAAATATGAAGACGAATACGAACTCTGGCTGAATATTGTCCGTAAATACGGTGATGCAGACGGTACTAAAGCACTTATTAACAACGCTTTCGCCATGATGGCACTTTTCCGCGGCGGCAACGATTTCAAAGAAATCATGCGTCTCTGCATTCAAATCGGCTGGGATGTTGACTGTTCATGTGCCACCGCCGGTGCTTTGTGGGGGGCTCTCCACGGCAGCAAGGCTTTTCCGCAGGAATTTACTGACAAAATGGGCAAAACTCTCATCTGTGCATGCGATATCAAACATAAATATACCGCTTTGACCGACTTTGCTGCTGAAACTGCCGCCATCGGTATTGAAGTTGCTCAAATCCTCAATCCTGAAATCGAAATTACCAACGCTCCCGCCGTTACAATCCGTCCGCTGCCCGCTCCCGCTTTCAACGCTTCTTACGCTTACGAAAATGACGAACCTGTTCTATGGACCAAAAAAACAAATACAGTTACAATCACTGTCAATAATCCCTTTGACAGAACTTTTGACGGAGAAATCTTTTTCGATATTCCATCCCATATAAAAGCAGATAAAAACACGGCAAAAATTAAAATTGCCGCAAATTCAAGTGCCGCTGTCTCTTTGACTGTAATTCTGAATGAAAAAGAAGAATTTATCCCTGAATTTAACCTTATCAATTTTTCAATGCAAGAAAACGGACAAACTGTTTTTGAGGATAAATTCGGTTTCCACGGTGCAACTCAATGGGACGTTTACGGTCCTTATTGGGATATGTGGGACAAGGAACTTTATGCAATCTGTCCTTATCAGAATGATGAATTCAACTGCAATCCCGGAAATATTCCCGAAGTTTCATGCGATGCCACCAGCTGTCACATCCGTACAAAATTCAAATACCTCGATGAAGCAGCTCTTCTCGAAAAAGACCTGCCGGCAGAACTCCCATTCTCTGTGGAAAAAGGCAATAACCGTTACAAACGTTCAGACCTCTACTCATTCAATGGTCCGCAGTGCTGTTATCTCGTTCGTGAATTTAAATCCAATGAACGTATTGAAGATGTACGTTTTATTTTCAATGCATCATGTCCGTTTGAATGTTATCTTGACGGTAAACTCATCCAGTTTCGTGACAATCACAATGCCGGTGCAGTTTACCGCAAAATTGAAAACATCACTCTGACAGGCGAAAAACATCGTCTGGTCGTTAAACTTACCTCCCGCATACCTGATTTTAAATTTTCAGTTGCATTCTGCAAGGGCAATCCGAGCCGCACCCGTGCATACTCTCCTTATTTGAGTAATTATTCAACCAAAAAAGGCAGATAAAAAATGAAACCTTTTCCGACCGTTGCACCTCTTTTCTGGCTCAAAGGCGAAGATGATTCAATCCTCATTGACGGCTTGAATCAACTGAAAAAAGCCGGAATCAACGAGTGTATTCTTGAAGCACGTCCTTTCCCGGACTGGCTGGAAAAAAAGTGGTTTGACACCTTGAAAACACTCTTTGATTTTGCAGAAAAAAATAAAATGCGTCTGTGGCTTTTTGACGACGTTCACTTTCCGAGCGGCGGAGCAGGCGGCAAGGTCCCGGAAAAGTTCCGCAAACTTCTCATTCGCCGCCGGTATGTTGACATTGATGGAAACGGAGGAACTTACTGTTTGCAAATCAAGGGGTTGGGGACAGAAAAATTTTTCAGAGCGATTTGTGCACCGTTTGTTCTGCCGGACAATTTTGACAGTGAAAAAGCCTTTGATGTTACCGACAAGGTGCAGAATGGCAAACTCACACTTGAACTTCCTTCAGGCAGATTCCGTGTATTTTTCATTTTCACGACCCGTGACGGCGGCGAAAATCATACCAGAGACTGGATAAATATGCTCGACCCCGATGCTGTGGATAAATTCATTGACATCGCACTTGAGCCGCATTATAAAGAGTTGAAAAAATACTTTGACAATGGTGTTATGGGCGGCTTTTTTTCTGACGAACCGCGTATGGGGTCTGCTCCGTCATATTTCTCATTGCCGGACGGCAGATTTCCCTGTCTGCCATTCTCATTTGAATTGGCAAAGCGTCTTGACTCAATGCCCGCCGGTTTCTGGCCGTCTCTCTGGCATGAATGTCAGGATGCTCCGCTTTTCCGGGCGAAATTCATGGATGAAGTTTCCAAACTTTATTCTGAAAATTTTCCGCAGAAAATCGGCAAATGGTGTAATAAACACAACGTGCAATACATCGGTCATCTGGTTGAAGATAATGGAGCCCACAGCCGTCTCGGATATGGCAACGGACACTTTTTCAGAGCAATCACCGGTCAGAATTTCTCAATGATCGACAGCGTGCTGCATCAGAATCTCCCCGGTATTGAAGATGGAATCCACTCTTCTTCTTTCGGTCCGCATTTCAGCTCATTCTATCAATGGGGACTGGGCAAACTCGGTTCCAGTGCCGCCCATTTGTATCCGGAATTCAACCGCCAGTGTGTATGTGAAAGTTTCGGAGCATACGGCTGGAATTTCGGGCTGGATGTAATGAAACGCATGACGGATCATTTTGCAGTTCAGGGAATAAATTCTTTTGTGCCGCATGCATTCAGCAATGCCCCATTTCCGGATGCGGACTGTCCGCCGCATTTTTATGCCCGGGGCATGAATCCGCAATGGCAATATTTCCCGCTCTGGAACAATTACTGTAAACGTGTATGTGATTTATTGTCGAATGGAATTCACATTTCAGGTGCGGCAGTTCTCTATCATGCTGAAGCTGAATGGACAACTCTGCCTTTCACTCCGTTTGAAAACGTGGGTGCAAAATTGCTGAAAGCACATTACGATTATGATGTTGTGCCGTTTGATATTCTTGAAAATGCCGAAGTTTCCAACGGAAAAATGGTTATCAACGGAGAAATTTTCAACGTTCTTATTGTTCCATCCGGGATGATTCTGCCGCAGTATGAAGAAATTTTGCAACGTCTGGCAAAAGACGGACTTGCGGTTCTTTATACCGATGAAATCACAGACGCAAAAAAATATCTCCATTCGCCGGTTGCAGAGGGAACTTCAGAATTTTTACGCATTTATCAATACGAAGTTGACGGAGAAACTCGCATTTTCCTGCTGAATGAAAGCATTAAAGAGACAGTTGAATTCAGTATGACTGTGAACGGTTCATATCTTTATGATGCCGTCAATGATAAAAAATACGCATGGAGCAAATATATCCGTCTGTTGCCCGGGGAATCACTTTTTGCCATTGTAAATGCCAAAGACATTCCCGAAAATCTGCCTGTTTTGCCGTATGAATATATTGAGATTGCCAGTAAAAAACTTCTCGTTGCCGATAAAATAAACTTTCAAATTGCAGCAACTGTCAACCAAAACAAACGCAGTTTCATTGAAATTGAACAGAATGCAGGCGTCATTGAAATCATTTGTAACAATCAAAAATCTGCTCCGCTTTTTGCACCTCCGTATAGGATGGAAATTACCAACTGCATCAGGGAGATAAATGATATAACTCTTGAAATAACATCTCCGCCAGCCCCGGAACTTGCAGAAGCTCCGTTTGATATTGAAATTCCTCTGAAACTTGATATTCTGTGCAAAATCATACATGCAAAATAAAAACAGAGAACGATTTTCACCTCAAACGAAATGTCGAATTTTCCGTAGAAATGAAAACCGCACAGGGAAACAGCCTGACACCATACAGCCTGTTTTTATAAAAAATGCAAATTTCATTTCGGGAATTTGGGCTGCTTGCGGAGGATGTTGACATCGAGCCAGGCGGCGACGGCGGCGAGTCTTTCACGGCTGCGATTCTTTTTGACGAGCCACGGGATATGATTCGGTTCTGCTGCATAAAATCCGTATGCCTCAACACCGTGTTTCCGCGCCAGATAAACTGACCTTTCCGCATGTCCCCACTGCGTAATCACCAGAAATTCAGTCTTGCCAAAGACGGTTTTCGCCCGCACAACCGTATCCAATGTCCGGAATCCCGCATAATCCAACGTTATCACATCCGCAGGAACTCCAAGTTCAATCAATGCGTTTTTCATATCTGTCGGTTCGTCATAATCTTTGCGGCTGTTATCCCCAGAAAGCAGGATTTTTTTGATTTTTCCTGCATGGTAAAGTTTCGCCGTCGCCTCTATCCGCCCCGCAAAATATCCATTCGCTTCGCCCCAGCGGTTCACTTTCGCCGCCCCCGGCACCAACGCAGTTTCATATACAGGAACTTTTTCAATCTCCCCATAACAAAACTTGCCGCAGCTCCGTACCGCATAATTGCAATAGCACACAAAAAGTACCACCCCAATCACTCCCGCTCCCCCCAAAGCAATCAGCCAAATAAAGAGGCGAAGGATTTGGTGGCGAGGGAAAAACCTTGTTGAAACAAGTTTCTTTCCCTCGCCCCCAAGCCCCCACTCCCTTTTACAAAAACTTTTAAATATTTTTTTCATATTTTCTTCCTTGTTTTATATTTGTTAGTGTCAAAATTTTCTTAAAATATATTTCTTTAATTATTTGATAATCAATACAATAATTGCAAAAACTGCAATTTCCTTGTGTTTTTTCTAAAAAAAGGGTGACAAAAGAGCCGCTTTGTTGTAAATTATCTTGTCCCATCAAACCTCCAACAAAGGAGGACGCTTTTGAACACCCAAATTACAAAATTTACTCGTTGGATCTGCCGTCAACTTACCATTGATGAGTTCAGTTCCATGGTCGCTTTGATGCTTGAAATCAGTTCCGGAAGTAAATCCGGTTACGAGTTCAAGCCAGAACCGCAAACTGCCAACTATCGCAAATTTGCGGTGGATACGGTTCAACCTTTCTTGGCTTCTGAACCACACGCCGCACCACAGTCAACTCTCAACTGGAAACAGTTGAAAGCAAATCTTGAACATCAATCCGGCAAGATATTGAAACCGGTACGTCGCCGCGGCGGCTTACCACTTCCAACGCATTGCCGTTGTGAGAAATGCAATGCTCCTGCCGAATATCTCTATTTGAACGACGGCAAAAAAGCCAATCAGGTACTTTGCAAAATCTGCGGCCACTTGGGAACTTCTGAACGTGTCCGCCGACAAAGTCAGGCAAAGTATTTTTGTCCTCATTGCTCAAAACCACTTTCCCAATGGAAAACAAGTTCAACCGAAACAATTTATAAATGTATGAGCAATGATTGTCCGCACTACCTGAAAAAGAAGTCTGCCTTGACTCCGGAAGAACAGGCAAAACGGAAACAGCAAAAATTTGATCCTAATTACAAACTGCACTACCAATATCGTGAATATCACCTCAAACCGGAAGATTTGAAGTGTCATCGACCGACTTGTGCAACAAAAGTAGATTTGAGCAAAATCCACAATTCCTATCATGTTGTAGGTTTAGTTCTGACATTTTTCGTCAATGCCGGATTATCCAGCCGCATGACCAGAGAATTGCTTAAAGGCATCTTCGGTATCAAGTTGTCCCATCAAACTGTTATAAATTATGTCAATGCCGCTGCTGCACGAATTTCCCCATTCCTTGACCGCAACTTGCCTCAACCGGGTAAAATCGCCGCCGCCGATGAAACCTATCTCATCGTT